>JAAYJG010000428.1 GCA_012523055.1 Ruminiclostridium sp.
AAGAAATGAGCCAGCTTCAGCTCGATTTTTTCAGCCTTGTCGGCTGATACGGCACCGACGCAACCTGCCTGAATTGTAAGAAGTGCCAATAAGACCAGAACTACCAATACCTTCACTGGAATAGACCATTTGGAAACGCCATTTTCTTTCACAGTTAACCCTCCTAAAAAATACAATAAAAAAAACCCGTAGGAGGGTTCTGGAAACACAATATACTGCATTGTCAGCACATGACAATACAGCAATATTCAATTATAATGTTCCCGTTTTACCATCCTACAGATGAATTATCTCACAAATAAGCAGTTAAGTCAAGAAAGTTTTTCCAAATATAACGAAGCTGAAGCTTCGTTGTTGCTGTGTGATGGTTTTGCTAAAGCAAAACCTGCCGTTGCAATAACGGCTGGTCGCAGGCTAAAGCCTGGCTGGTCGTAAGCTAAAGCTTGGCTGGTCGTAAGCTAAAGCTTGGCTGGTCGTAAGCTAAAGCTTACTGCTCGCCCATGCAACCTGACTGCTCGCCCATGCGTCCTGGCTGCTCGCCCATGCAACCCGAGTGTGTTGCGATTGCAAGCAATCGCTTCCGTTGTTATAAGGATTCGTAGAATTTTTTCATCACTTCAAAGGCAGGCTTCTTATAGGTTATATCCTCATTCAAAAGGCCTTTCCGGTTATATTCGCCCTGCAGCGCGCTGGTTCTTCTGGGACATCTGAAATCAAACAAAATCCACGGTGAAGTACCCTGAATATAGGGTATATTTCCCAAGGTTTCTGTTTGCTTTCTAAAAATGTCCAGCTGACAGTCTTCGGTACCCATGTCGTCTGCGGTTCCCCTTGCGCCCTTCAGTGCGTCAGCCCCGAATTCGGTGATGACGACAGGTTTCTGCGGATTGCTGTTATCCAGGAGCTGAATCAGTTCATTAAAATCCGGTGCATACCATCCATAATACTCATTAATTCCGATGATATCCAAATACGCTGCCAACCTGTCCGCGATCATCAGTTTCGTATGATCCACCAGGCAGGCTGCTGAAACAAGCCGGGAATTGTCCAGTTGCTTTGCCTTCACTGCAAGGGAACTCATGAATTGCAGCCTTTCATCAGTATCCGCATTTTCATTGCCAACTGACCAAATAATGACACTGGCCCGGTTCCTGTCCCGGAGAATTAATTCCGTTAATTGGTTTTCCGCGTTTTCATAGGTCTGTGGGTTTGCAAAGTCGATTGCCCAGTATACGGGTATCTCCTCCCAAAGCATGATCCCCATTTGATCGGCTATTTGAGCTGCTTTTTCGGTGTGGGGATAATGAGCAAGCCGCATGAAGTTGCAGTTCATTTCCTTTGCCAGGCGGAAGTTTTCACGAATCTCTTCGTCGGTTACAGCCTTCCCATTGGGAACGCTCTCTTCGTGGGCGCAGATTCCCTTGAGAAATATTTGTTTTCCATTCAGGAAAACTTTCGTACCCGAAGTTTGAATTTCCCTGAACCCTATCTGTTCGGTTACGCTATCGGCCATGTAGGTGATTTTTACCTCATACAGGCGTGGATTTTCCGGGCTCCAGAGCTCGGGAGAAGCATTGAGGATGACATCTGCTTTTCCATTTTTCAAGCTTAACTTTTGTTGAATGCCAAATTCGGCAATCTCCAACATCGCTTCTCCATCTGTTTGTGTACCGTTAACGACGATCTCTGCTTTGATCTGTTGAAAACCTGTGCCTGGAACAAGACCAACAGAATAATCCTGAATGAAGGTTTCGGGCAGGCGGATGATCTCAACATCCCGGTAAATCCCGCCGTAATTGAACCAATCGGTGTTTTTGGCCGGTACCGCTTCGGCTTTTCTGGTATTATCGGCCACCACAAGGATTCTGTTCATCTCTTCGAGCAACCCCGTTACCTCAAGATAAAATGGAGTGGAACCGCCCCGGTGCATCTCCACAAATTTTTTGTTTAAAAACACCTTCGCCTCATAATTCACAGCACCAAATTTGATAAAAACTCTTTGTTCTCCCCTGTTTTCATACCGGAATTTCCGGGTATAAACCGCCGGCCCTTCATAATAATAAAAGCGCTCGTCTTCTGTGTTCCAGCAGGAAGGTACCCTGATGGTCTGCCAGCTGTCAAAGCTGTAATCGATAGGCTGATAACGGCCTTTATCATTTTTATAGCTTTCTTCGTACCATTTTGAACGGATACAGGTGTCATACTGATCGATCTGAAAATTCCATAACCCGTTCAAGCTTTCCTTCTGCCGCGCAGTATCATTGATCATTCCACAGGGCGAGGCCATCCCGGAAAGAAACTTTTTCTCATACTCCTCATCATGAATGTTCTGCGTAAAATTTCCGGCTTTCTGTTGCATCATCTTCTTATCCTCCATTTACAGTATTACCCGGTTTGCATCAAAAAGCAATCCGTATTACAGTAGGCGATAACATTCGAGCGAAGTGGATAATGTTACCGTATATTTCCATAAGTTCCTTCGCCGCACTTGGTGAAATCATCGACAGAATTAATTCTGCGAAATCATCTTCATTATACGCAATGTCAAAAATACTGAGGTTGGATATTTGAAGATTTTTCATGGTTTTTACGTCCTTGCGTGGCAGAGATGCTGTTGCTCAAAATCATAATATGGATTTTTCCAACATATCAGGCAATTCACGGATAAGGTTTATTTTTTCAGGTACCTGAGGGTATCGATTCTTCTTGTCGAGCAGGATCGATTGGAAACCGTATTCCCTGGGGCCAGTGTAATCGCAGTCATAATTGTCACCAATAAACAATACTTTATTCTTCGGTACCCTGATATTAGCCATTGCAGCATCATATATATTCGAATGGGGCTTCTTCCACCCCACTCGCACCGATGTGACAACGAAATCAAAATATGGAAGAATACCATGAACCATCAGCAAATCCTCTATACCACCATCCACCATGAAGTTTGATACTACCCCGCAATGGTACTTTGATGACAATTCCTTCAGGGTTTGTTTCACCGTTTCATCTACATAGCAGTTCTTTGTGTAATTCCTCCAGAAATTTTTCAGGATACTGTCTGCAGCCATTTTTACCTGCTGTTCCGGCAGTTTATCAGCAACCATGAGACAGTAAAGATCGAGGCTGTTAAATTCGCGGTACTGCTCATGGTTTGACCTTAAGTTTTCCCGTATATGAACATATTCCTCAATAAAGCTGTCAGAGCTTGCCCACAGGCTTTCATACCCGCACCCGTCGTAGCCCCAGAAGGAGTATGTCCTTACTTCAGGCATTATCACCACATCAATAATTGTTTCCATACAATCAAACAGAATCCATTCCGGTTTTTGCATAATGACCTCCCTGTTATTTGGCAAAGTTACACTCAGATATGAAAAGGGTGAGGTAAGCAGGCATAATCTGCTAAACGAAGTGAAGGGCTTCGTAAACTCCTGAAAAGATCCTTCGCTGCACTCAGGATGGCATAACCGCGCTCAGGATGACATCGCTGCGCTCAGGATATAACATATACCTCTGAATAGTCTCCCACGACCCAGTTGTCGCCAAACGACACCAAACGAAAGCTGGTTTATTTACATTTAACGGTAAATGTAATCGGCTTCCATCCTGCCTATGTATCAGCCTGATTACTGAAACGGGCAATTTTTCATAAGCAGAGGGTTGGCCATTCCTCCATACATTGCATTGTTTGCCCAAGGGCTGTAGATGTTTTCCTCCGGGTTGATATAGCCATATTGATTATACTCCGGGCTTTCAGGATAATAACTCATGTTTGCCATGCCCGTATTTTCGGTCATATCGTATACTTCGGGATAAAGGTTTTCATTCCCGAATTCCTCAGGGGTTGTGATTTCGTTGGGGTATGGAACAGGATTCACATTGGCATGGTATTCCATCCGCATGTTTATATTTCCGTGGTAACCAGGATTCATCCCGCTGCTTCCTTCCATCTGATGCGGACAGTATGGGCACTGGTTTCTTACGGGACAGGTACTCCTGTATGGACAGCGCGGCCCATATGCGTACCCCATCCCTGGTCCAATATCATATCCGTTCATTGGCTCACTCCTTGCACATTTTTCAGTATTATCTTATGTCAACGCAATGCGAATGGTGCCGATGAACCCCGAGGAGAAATTTTCAAAGTATAGCAGCATGGATACCAGCCTTTTCGGGTTGTGGGAGGTATCCTGGAATACAATATTCCTTCAATCACTTCTGCCTTCTCCCAGACCCTCCACCTCTTCCAGCAGAGAAAACTCTTCACTCAAAAATATATTCTGCTTTACCCTTTTCTTCTTCAGCAGCAAACAGCTGTAAAAACTCTTCTATTGTCATGGTCTGTTGTTTTTTTGCTTTTAGCCGGCGTATCGTCACAAGCCCTTCCTGCTGCTCCTTCCGCCCAACAATTACCATCAGCGGGATTTTTGCCATTTGTGCATTGCGGATCTTCGCTCCCAGCGTTTCATTGGTGGAATCCAGTTCCACCCGGCAACCTTTACGTTTCAGGGTTTTCAACATCTGTGCACAATATTCCGTCTGTTCCTCTGAAACAGGTAGTATTCTTGCTTGCACGGGAGATAACCACACCGGGAACTCACCATTGAAATGCTCCATCAGCATCGCTGTAAACCGTTCAACGCTGCCAAACAGCGCACGATGTACCATCATCGGCGTATGCTTCAGGCCATCCTGCCCGATGTAGCTCATCGAAAAGCGCTGAGGGATGTTAAAATCAAACTGAATGGTGCTGCACTGCCATTCCCGGCCCTGGCTGTCTGTAAGCTTCAGGTCGATTTTGGGACCATAGAAAGCGCCTCCCCCTTCATCGATCTCGTAATCCAGACCTGCTTTGACAACGGCTTCAATAAGCAGTTTTTCAGCCTTTACCCATTCCTCCGGTTCCCCGATATATTTCGCTTCATTTCTTGTAGCAATATAAGCTTTAAATTGTTTCAGTTCAAATTTCCTGAGGATATACAATGAAAAATCAAGTGCTTTCTGGATTTCATCACCCATCTGCTCAGGTGTACCGATGATGTGCGCATCGTCCTGTGTGAAGCCCCGCACCCTTGTTAAACCATGCAATGTACCGGACAATTCATACCGGTAAACCTGGGCAAACTCGGCTAAACGCACAGGAAGATCGCGGTACGATTTAATACCGTCCTGATATATCATCACATGAAAAGGACAGCTCATTGGCTTCAGATAATATTGCTCGCCGTCGATGTCAATGGGGCTGTACATGGATTCCTTGTAAAAATCCAGATGACCGGAGGTTTCCCACAGGTTTGATTTACCGATATGGGGTGTCACCACCCAGTCATATCCATTGAGCACATGGGCTTCCTTGCTGAATTTTTCCAGCAAATAACGCAGCATTGCCCCGTGTGGTTTCCACAATACCAGTCCCTGCCCCACCTCGGGCAGCTTTGTAAAAATATCAAGCTGTTTGCCCAATTCTATATGATCCATTTTATTCACGGGTTGCTGTTGGGAGTGTTCCAGGTTATCCTCCCGGGGGAGCGTTCCGGCAGGTACGCTCCTGTGGTGCGCTTCCGGTTTGCCGGATTGTTCTTCGCTAAATCCTCTATTAATAGGGCTCTCGTTGCTGGATTTTGCTTCGCAAAATTCCTTATTCTTTTCCATTCTCTTTCCCTCCTGTTCGATTCCGTTATACTAGGAGCCGGCTCGGAAAGTCGGTTTATTCATTAAAAACATGCATAAATGTGTAATTATTAATGAAGCCATGCATGTTTCCAGTCTTGGAATCCGGTGCTTTTTGAGTAAACATGCTTTTCCGAACGGTCTCCCAGACAGATTTCTGAGTATATTCTCCGCGCTCAGCGCCAGTTTTTGCAAAGTCCCTTGTATGTTCTTGCATGCAGTTGAAATGCAAGCTCACAACATTATCAGGGCTGGTATATGAACACAAATCGAATCAGCAGCGGGTTATAGTTCCTGCGTTATCGGAAAAGCATACCAGACCGCCGTCAAAGCACAGGCAGGATTTTATAAACAATACCCTTCTCATACGCTCCCCTTTCTACCGTATAACGGTTCACTTCGCTTAAGCCATAAAACAGCACAAAAAACCCCGCCCCAAAAATGGGACGAGGTTATATCGCGGTTCCACCCAAATTATTGCACAGGACCTTGTTGAGTCCACTTGGTATGACGGCGACCCCGAATTGTTCACAGCCTGTTTTGCTTGCAGGTGGTTGAAAAGTTCGCCGTTCGATACACAAAAAACTGTGCAATCACTCGAACATGGTAACGGAATGACCGTCAGCGCATACTCTCCGGGTGGGATTTGTGCGCTGCGGCTCGAGGGTGGTTGTTCGGGCAAAAGGCTTCCAAAAACGCTTTCAGCCGGTGACGTTTTCTCTCTGATGCACCCGTTTGCTCTACTTTTCCCTGTCATCGCCTTTATCTGTTTCTATTATTGTATGCCCGCAGGAAGCGGTTTGTCAAGTGTTGCATGGCATTATTCAAATATACGCGCGGCTGCGGCCATATTATCGATGATCGGAACGCCAAAGGGGCAGCGGCTTTCACAGCTTCCACAGCTGATGCAATCTTTTCCGCTTTGAGCCAGCCCTGCATAATGAGAGCGGATGGATGGCGGAATATTGGCTTCATTCAACCGGGCAATGTCCAGGTATTTGTTGACCGCGGCGATATCAATCTCAGCCGGACAGGGCTGACAATGGCTGCAATAGACGCAATTGCCCCTGAAATCGTTACGCATCGTTCCCAATATCGGCGAATAATCCCGCTGCTCATCAGACATATCCAGATAACGAACCACGTCCAGTACCTCTTCGCCGGTTTGGCAGCCGAGCATGACACTGGCTACAGCTGGGCGGGTTAACGCATAATGAATGCACTGCGCAACGGTCATAGGCTGCTTGAAGGGCGTATGCTCCGCAGAGATCAGCTTGCCTGCGCCCAATGTTTTCATGACGGTGATCCCAATACCTTTTTGCTCACACAGCTTATACAGTGCCGCACGCTTTGGATCAAGGCCCCGGAAGGCTGATGAATCAAGCCCCTTGTCAAGTTCACCCAAAGTATAGGTTTCTGAAGGATAAAGATCGAAAGCCAGGTTGATGCTGAACAGCATCATTTCCGGTAAACCGGTTTCGATGACACGTGTGGCCATTTCCGGATTGTGCGAGCTGAAACCGATATGCCGGATATCGCCCTTTTCCTTCAGGCGCCGCACATAATCGGCAAAACCGGTATTGAACACACCCTGGAAGTCTTCCTCTGAATCGATAAAGAACATCATGCCGAAGTCGATGTACCCAAAAATACGCAGCAGGTCTTCAAAGTATTTCTGAACCACCGGCATATCGCGGCTGATGTCATATTGCCGCCGGAGATCGACGGAGCCGATATGACCCTGAATCATCACTTTGCTGCGTCTGTCACCAAGTGCTTTGGCAATGTTTTCACGCACTTCCCTGCCTGGCATGAAAACGTCGAAAATATTAATCCCCTGCTCCAATGCCGCGTCGATAGTGTTTTTCACCTGCATATAGGGTTTACCGTCCAGATGCTCACAGCCAAGACCGATAATGCTGGCCTGGCATCCCGTTTTTCCAACTTCTCTGTAAATCATCGTTTTACCATCCTTTGGTTTATTGTGCGTGGTCCCGGGTTCAGCCGATTTTTATATCAATTGACGCAGATTGCAAACCTGCAGAACGCGCGTTCTTATTATAACATTTTCTTCTATTGGGTACAAGTGAACGCGAGAATAACTTCAGCCTTTTATCCCTAACCTCATTCTGTAACTGATGATAATTTCCGTTTGGATCCAGTTATCCAGGACAACCTGTCTGAAAGCTTTTAGTTCATGCTCAAGGGCACCGGGGTCACTTTTTAATACAGATTGTACAGCCCCCTGGCTCAGCGCAATCCCAATGAACCTATCAGCTGAACAGGCTTCCCGGTTATGAAACACAATTTCTCTTGTATAACAGAAATGTCCGCTTTCCCGGATATTCTTCAGGTGATTCTCTTTGGGATATTGAATGGCCTTCCTTTCAACTGGAACAAGTTTCAACTTTACTCTGACGGTTTCAAGAAGTTTGTTATACGCACTTTCTGCAGGATAGCCTGCCACCGGAGGCCAGTCACAGTCGTATGCCGCGAAGATTCCTCTCGGTTTTAAAACCCTTGCACTCTCCTTTAGAGTCCGTTCTGGTTCCATCCAGTGAAAGGACTGCGAACAGGTAACAATGTCCGCTGTATTCCCATCAAGCCCGGTGTCATATGCATCGGCTTTTTTGAAAGACACGTTAGTCAGGCCTTTTAGGGAAGCATTCATTTCAGCTTGATTGCGCATATCATCATTGGGCTCAATTCCGATGATGCTGTTAGCTTTCCCGCACCAGAGGAAAGTGGACAAACCTGTGCCCGAACCAAAATCCACCACCACCTCGGGTGCTTTATCCAAGTATCGCAATAAAATGTCTGTAACGATTTTCGGGGGTTGTGGCCTGTTCTGATCGTAGAGAGCTGCAAAACCGGAAAACCGTTCAAGATTGACATGTAAATCTTTCATCAAACTCCCTGCCCTTCCTGCATAGTTCTATGCTCCGTTCATACACCTCACCACTTGAAATTCTGATTCTTTTATTTCCGGTCATTTGTCATATTTCATCAACAGGTCGTCCAGGGCTTCTCTCAGGAGAAGTGCTTCCCCGACCCCTTCATCCTTTGCCAGTTTTGAAAGCCTTTGCAGCTGTTCATAGGTATAATGGCTGGTTTTTGTCATCAGCCTTTCATTCCTTGAAAGGCAAACGATATTGCGGTTCCCTCGCTTGGCTCGAAACAAAGCCCCTTCAGCCTTCCGCACGATATCTGAAACCGTACTGCCATCGTCCGGGATGGCCGCAACACCCGCGCTGAAGCTGATATCGCTGACGATTTCACCAATCTCGGTCTGAAGCTTTCCCTCGGGGTTAAACAGTGCTCTTGCCCTGTCGATGAGAATAAATGCGTTTTCCTTTTCATAACCCGGCATGATGACAGAGAATTTATCACCGGAATAGCGGTATATCAGGCTGTTTTCAGGCAGAGCCTGCTTGAGGCAGATCGCTATCATTTTCAGAATAACGTCACCGGCCTCATGTCCAAAATTGTTGTTAAAATTCAGGAAATGATCAATATCCAAAAAAATTACACTGGTTTCACCATTTTCTGAAAGAGTAGCTTTGATGACTTCCTCCAGATCATCGTTGAAAGTGGCTACGGCCAGCAAACCCGTTAAATCATCCGTCAACTTCATGGCAAATACCTCCAAAACTTATGATAACAAAAGCATACCATGCATATACATATGTGTCAATACATATTTCACAATACATATGTATTGACACATAAGTATTAAAGGTTCTGTCAGCGTTCCTATTCTTCAGAAGGAAATGAATTCCGTGCGAATTACACGTGAACTGCTTTGTGGAGGAATCAGCCATAATGACAATAACGACGCTTATAAAGATATCCGCCGATTATCGGCGGATACTTTGAAAGTAAAACTCTCCTGTTATTATCGAGATGACATATCATCATCATTGTGATCAAGCAAATAATCCAATGGATTAAGCTTGCGCAGTGGAATCATTTCATGACCTTTTCCATCTGATAGCCTTCTTCATGCTTATCCTTGGGGTTAACAATCCGTACAATTTTAAAGCCGCATTTGTTCACGTAAAAATGATGATTTCGTTTTGAAAACCCTGGCGTTTCGGTCCTCCATATTGCTGTATCCGGATATTTGTTTTCGATGAATTCCCAGACCTTTTTCCCAAAGCCCTTGTCCTGCAAATCCGGATCGATAAAAATGTTTCCAAGGTAGTTAATATTATTTTTGTTGATCCACACAATCACTGCACCCACGGGCTTTCCGTTCCAGGAAACCTTGTAGGCATCCGACTTCCTGCTCAGGGCATATTTGCGGAGAAAATCACCGTTATCATAACCATCAGGACCGCCTGTGGGTTCGTTCAAATGTCTGCGTGAATCCTCATCAAAGGCTCTTTTCATGATCGGAGTCAGAATTTCCACATCACTTTTGTCAAAAGCTGTAAAGGTTAACCCTTTGTATTGTTCCATGTCACTCCCCTCCCTTTTCCATTTCAGACACCAGCTGCCTGATGCAGCCTGCAGCCCGACGATCCAATGCTTCTGTCTTACGGATCAACTCAATGATTTTAATTCGGTTCTCTTTTTTCGCCAACTCTTTTGCCTGGTATTCCCCCATCTGCAGGCCACCATGATACTGTACCATCTCAAAGGCAGTTTCGTGTTCCCTTTTGAAGATGCCACTAATCTCCATCAGCTTCGCCGAGTATAGCGGAAATTTATCTGCTTCCTCTTTCATGAACCAGCCCGCGTATGCCCTGCCCTCTGCTACCATCGTAAAAGCATCGGTCTGGCACATCAGCCTTGTAAAAAGAATCGGGAGCAAAGCATTGTCTGAAAACTCATGATCGTTTCCAATTGCCTTGGCCCATTCCTGATAAGCTGCAAAGCCAGCCGCCCTGGGACCAACTTCAGGTGTTTCCATCACTTCCAGAGCCAGCTTGAGGGTATCTTTGAGGAATAGCATTTCATCCACTGCCTCTGTAGGCTCACCAACAGCCATCAGGGCTACGGTTTCTGAATGCTCATACCAGTTTCTGCGGATGAAATAGCCGCAATCCTCTGTTTCATGGCTGCCCTTCCATTCGGGCATGTCCTGGAAAAAATTCCACCCCAGAAGCACTTCTCCATTTTCCCTGTAACCTGTGATAACACATGCTTCCGGTGGCCCAATGATCCCAAAGCCGATCAACGGCCTTCCGGCATCGATTTCCTGTTTGATCAGACTGATGAATTCCTGCTTGTTTGATAAATCCTTAGCTTTCGGTAGAAGAGTGAATGCCCTTCCGGCTGCAGTAAAAGCTTTTTTTAGCGGTTCGAACGGATCGTCGCGCATTACGAGGATATCTACGTTTCCTCCATCCCATTCGTGCGTGTTCCATAAAAGGCGGAATGCTGCGCCTGATCCGGCAAGAAGCCTGGCATAGGTCACTTCCTGCCCCATATAAGTGAGGCAGGCCCTAAGAGATGATATAAACGGGGTACATTCGATTTCCTTATCCTTGAAATAGGTTACCTTAGGAACGCCATACAGCACCATGCTGTCTTCTGATTTAAAGTTCCTGTCCATAAAATTCTCCTCTCTGTTCAGTACTGTGGGAGCATAAATTCCCGGCAAAATGGGAGCGCCCTTGACCGTGATACTGCTTTTTCGAAAATCGGATGGGGTCATCCCATACTGATCCCTGAACCTGCGGATAAAAACATCGTGGGATCCAAACCCATATTCCATGGCGATATCCGTCACCTTGGTTTTGCTGTTTTTCAGCATGAAGGCGGCATGAGACAGCTTCCTGTTTTTGATATAGCGGGTAATGGTCTGCCCGGTCACCTGTTTAAAGATCTGCCTGAAATAGTCGGGCGCAAACCCTGTAACCGCTGCGATTTGAGGAACACTGACTGTTTCATGGACATGGTTTTCAATCAATGCAACCACCGACAGAACAAAAATATCGTAAAACATGTCAAACTCCCTTGCACGTTTTTTCCTCCGGAGGATAGTTTTATTATAGCGTAGCAATGATCATTTTACTCGACTTTTTTGAAGATGCATCATGAAAAAAATGAGGTTCCCTGAATGTTCAGAAAACCTCACTTCGTAAATTATTGGCTTAATCATTCAACTTCCTCACCTTAACTAGTGAGTAGCGTTTTGAGAACTGAGGCCGATATGTTCAGGTGTGATGTTACACCGCCCTCGGTAGTCTGCTGTGAAAGCAAGCACTAAAACACTATGGAAAAGTTAAGTTATTCAGCTTTAATAAAGTGCTTCATCAGGGTCAGATAGTCCTGATAGGCTTCACCCCTGGGAACATAAATGTAAAACTGGTACGCCTGGCTCTGCCCCTGGATGGGTACCCAGGCATAAATAATTTCATAGAGTATCTCCTCATTACTTGCATTTCTTTCATAACGCTCAAGAAGGAAGATCTCACCTTCACCCAATATGGTCTTGCCGGAGAACAATTGCTCTTTTACCGTGGAGTTGCTTAAGTATTTGGACTGCTCAAGCGGGTAACTCGACGTATCGGCCACCAGAAACTCCCCGAATTTACCTGGCAGAAGTCTGTCTTTTTCTTTACTATAAAAGCTATATAAATAGGGGATTGAATAATAGGTAAAATAATAACACTTCGTCTCCCAGGAACCAGGCAGTTGAATGGATTGAACAGGTTTATCGGCCTCATTGTAGTTGATGTAGCGTATTTCGGACAAGCCCCCCACGTAACCCGAGCTAAATACAGGCATATGTAGTGTATATTCCCGCTCAAGCTCCTGCGGGCCAGTCAGCACCTGCGTACTCAGGTTGACTTCGAACATTTCTCCATAGCTTTTTATGGTAACAGTGTCACCTTCCAGAACATAGGCTTCAATGTCTCCTATCATGCCAAGCTGCTTGATATTGCCGCCCTTTGCGGAATACATAATGTTGAAATACGGCCCTGCCGGTATTCTGCGTTGTATGCTAAAGCAAAGTACTTCATCAGATAATGCGAACTGATTATTTGTATACTCATGAGTATACGCTTCGACCGCTAACGTTCTGCTGTCGACCACTACCAGTGTTTCCTGCGAACCTGCCATGAACCGGTTTTCGCTTTGGGCGAAGGCGTTCAGCACCGAAAAACCTTCCTGATATCGATCTCCAAAGGTATACAGGACGGTTTCGTCTTGACCGTCAGAAACGATCAGTTGATTACCAGCCATGAAGAAAAATGTATTGTTCTTATATGCAAGAATAGGACCGTATGCCCATCTGCCAACTTCCTCGTATTCCTTCGCATAATTGAATTCTGTTTGCCGCAGGGAATTGTCACTGTTTTTAAGAAACAGCAATGCACCGGAAATACTGTCGGCAATCAGCGTATATTCTTCGCCCTGCTGTGTATAAAGCGCATTATATGTACCCGAAATATCGGTTGAATCGGTTCCCGGTGAAGTGCCGGGATCAGTGAGTTCGCCTGTATCGTCAGGGTTTTGTGGTGTGCCGGTGATATCCCCGGTTGCTTCCTGTACAGGTGTTGGAGAGGGGGTTACCGTGGATTCCGCAACTGGTGTTGGAGTTGGGGTTGGGGTCGACGTCGGAGCCCGTGTGGGAGTGACGGTTGGAGCCTTTGTAGGGGCTTTTGTCGGGGCCTGCGTGGGTGTGGCCTGTGCCGGGGTTGGAGCAATGGTGATAGTTGGTTCAGGGTCCCTGGTGGGCGTAACCACCACGACCACTTCTGTTTGATTGTCAGGCGGTACAGGTTTTTTCGCATTGCGACTGTCTATGGTAATGATGATTATCAGCACCACCGTGAGGATACATGGGGCAAGGATTGCAAAAACTAAATTCTTCTTCATACCGGAACCACCCTTCAGGCTTTTTGTTGCTTTTTATCGAAAGTAATCTATGACTTACGAAAGTCATTCTGATGAGCTGAAAATTCAGAGAGATTATCTGTTTATAGCACTATTTTCAGTATATCATAACCCGTTTTCAAGCTGCAACAAAGTTACAGAAACTGTTTGAAACAGGCATGATGATCGGTTACCGTCTACGCCCTTTTTGAACATTTCATATGTTACTGCTGGTATGTATTTCATCCTGAGCGCATCGATGTCATCCTGAGCACAGCGAAGGATCTTGTCAGCAGTAGTAAGGGATCCTTCACTTCGTTCAGCAGGCTGCGCCTGCTTACCTCTGAACAGCAGCAATTAATCTTTCACGAAAGTCTGACTGAATCAAATGAGTTTTAGTTCCCAGAGTCTGTTTTTTCTCTCAGTCTTCATTCATCAGGATATTCAGCATGCGCTCCGGATCATTTAAAAAAGTCCGGGTTACCTGATAATGCTCTGTTTCCTGGTATTCCACCCGTTTATATCCCTCGTCAACTTTGTAGATGAAAGCATCCGGGTATGCCATGATGATCGGAGAATGGGTTGCGATGATGAACTGAGAATTTTGGTTCGCCAGCTGGTGCATTCTAGAAATCATAGCCATCTGCCGGTTCGGAGACAATGCCGCTTCAGGTTCGTCCAGTATGTACAAGCCATTCCCGCTGAACCGATTCAGAAAAACCGCAAAAAAGCTTTCTCCATGAGACATTTCATGCAGCGAAACCCCGCCGTAGGAATATTTCAATGGCGGGGAAAAAGCAGGGATATTATCCAGATCATCAATGTTGGTCGCAACGTTATAAAAGCTTTCGGCCCTGAAAAAGAAACCGTCCCGGGGCCTGAAAGGACCTTTGGTAAGCTTGATATACTGGTTCAGGCAGGAGTGGGTTTCCCGTGACGCGAAGTTGAAATTGCGGGTGCCGCCCTCGGCATTAAAACCAAAGGCCACCGCAACAGCCTCCAGCAGGGTGGATTTTCCGGTGCCGTTCTCCCCCACCAGGAAGGTCACCTTTGGATGAAGCTCCAACTCCTTGAGGTTCTTTACCGCATCCAGTGAAAAGGGGTATTGGTCTGGCATGGAGACAATATTTTCAGTTAAGGAAATGAATCGGATGTAACTGCTTATGCTTAAATTCTGCATGTTTATCCCCGCTTTACTCGTTTTATCTATGGCCTTTTCTATTCATACCCGCCCTTTTCCTTCGGCATTTTTATGTATTCATCCCGTTCGTACACCATCTCTTCGATTTCATGTATCAATTCCTCTAAAGCGATAGCTTTGGGGTCATATGCCTTATTTTCATCTTTCCAGAATACTTCTTTCATCTGTTCATCCAACTCAACTCTTATGTAATATGAACTACAGGGCATTACTATTGTAATTGTATTATCCTTTGGGTTTACCGGGTCGGGCTTGAACTCTTCCGGATAGCTGAGGATGTCAAGTTCTCTGAATTTTTCTTCGATCAAATTCACTTGTTCATCGGATAGTTGAAAACGAATGGTTGAAAACCCTTTTACCAGGTCTTTCGTAAATGTGCCATCAAAAGTATTTAAGATGTTTCTGGCGTTATATCCAAATCCAAGTATGAAATGAAACTCACCAGATTGTTCATATTCTAGCTTATGAAAATCCGGTTTACCCGAATTAGTAATTCCGCTGAGGTAATCAGGGTTGGGCAGCTTGTTGCTGCAACCTGATAGCATTACAATAACCAGCATTGCTGCTAACCAGCTCTTTCTCATAACAAGAAACTTCACCATCATTACCAAGGGTTTCGGTACCTGTGCAAAAGACGATGGGAATAATTGTTTTTTCATCATTCCAGACTCCTCTCTTCCAAGTGAATTTCTGGATAGTCCGTTATCTTAACGCAACGGTGGATATTCAATAAATCCTTTTATGCTATTGATATTAAGCTTGTTAATGAGTTAATAATGGCAATATGGGGAAACTGAAGGAAATTTTCTTTTACAGTTGTTCCTGTCGTGACAGCGATGAAATCAACATTGGCACTGCTTGCTGTTTTAGCATCAATCATGCTGTCACCGATATATACAACGTTTTCTTTGGCTGCATTTAACAGCTCCATCGCCCTGATTAATGCTTCCGGGTCAGGTTTAGGATTTTTTACGTCATCGCCTCCAACGATAACATCAATCAGGTGAGATATCTGATATTTCTTAAGAACCTCAATAATTCTGTATCGATATTTCGTTGTTACGATTCCTGTTGTAATACCTTTTGAATGAAGATAATTTAACACTTGGATGGTTTCCGGATATAGCTGCGTGTTCTGTGTCATAACTTCATCGGCCTTTTCTTTAAACAGCGTGGCATACATTGTTTTTAACCCAGGTTCCTCATTTTTTGTCAGGAAAGTAAACGAATCACCTAATGACATGCCAACTGTGCGCTTGACCTCATCCCTGGATGGCATCGGAAAACTCATTTTCAGTAAAGCATGGTTCGCTGATTCAACAATTCCGTTGGTTGCATCTGCCAGTGTATAATCAAAATCGAACAAATAAATGCCATAACCCATTACAACACTCTTCCTCCAACCATAATGATATCACTATTGTATAATATATCCATTGCATTGATCAACAGAGAAATAACGCCCTATCAAAGTCGTACTTTTTTCTTTGTTGAAGCGGAACATGCCAGGTGCCAATTTTCATTTAGATAAGGTTTTTTCCTGGTTTTTTTTCTGAAGTAATCACGGCAAAGACACACCCGTAAAACATTTGAACACATTCTGACTGTACTTGTTGTTTGCAAGCAAACGCTTCTGTTGTTATAATAACAGAGAAGTTGCGCATACACTTGCATGAAAAATGCGGGTTATAGATCGTGCACATCCCGCAACTCACTGCGAGTAAAGGCACAGAACAATGTGGGATGGAGATCGTGACGTCCCACAACCCGATATACGTGAAAGCACATGGAACATATTGTCCTTGTTATCTATAAAACGTGAAGCTGAGCATAATCATACATGTCACAACGCAGAGCGAATTGAAAGGAAATTTGATATGGGAAAGATTTTGGTATTGGCCGAAAAGCCATCAGTCGCAAGGGATCTGGCAAAGGTTTTAAAATGCGGCCAGAACGGAAGCGGCTGTCTGATCGGTTCAAAGTATATAGTCACCTGGGCTCTTGGGCATTTGGTCACTCTGGCCGACCCCGATGTTTATAACGATAAATACAAGCAATGGAGGCTGGAAGACCTTCCGATGCTGCCAGATAAAATGAAGCTGGTGGTCATCAAGGAAACGTCGAAGCAGTTTAATGCTGTAAAAAACCTGATGCAGCGCAATGATGTGGATGAGCTGGTCATCGCAACCGATGCGGGACGTGAAGGAGAATTGGTTGCCCGCTGGATCATCCAAAAAGCCGGGTTCAGAAAGCCCATCAAACGACTGTGGATCTCGTCTCAAACCGACAAATCCATCCGTGAAGGCTTCGAGAACCTGAAACCAGCTATCCACTATGAAAACCTGTATTATTCAGCCCTTTGTCGTTCCGAGGCAGACTGGCTGGTGGGGCTGAATATCACCCGTGCGCTAACCTGCAAGTATAACGCCCAATTGTCAGCCGGAAGAGTTCAGACCCCCACGCTGGCAATGATTGTGCAGCGCGAGAATGAAATCCGGTTTTTCAAGCCGAAGGATTTCTGGACCATCCAAAGTGGGTTTCACGGCTTCACCGTGCAATGGCGGGATAAAAGCAACCAGACAAGGCTTTTTGACAAACAGGCCGCCGAAGCAATCGTTGCAAAGGTCACCGGGCAGATCGGAGAGATTGTGGATGTTCAAAAAGCGGCCTAAAAGGAGCTTCCCCTACTGGCCTATGATCTGACCGAGCTTCAGCGGGATGCGAACCGAAGGTATGGCTATTCGGCAAAGCAAACCCTGAATATCATGCAGCGGCTTTATGAAACCCATAAGCTGGTCACTTATCCGAGAACCGATTCCAGGTATATTACCGATGATATTGTGCCTACTCTGCCCGAGCGTTTAAAAAGCATTGCTGTAGGGCCATATGCCAAAGCAGCCCAGAAAATCCTTGCCCAGAAGCTTGTTATCACCAAGCGCTTTGTTGACAATAGCAAGGTGACCGACCACCATGCTATCATCCCCACCGAGCAATATGTAGATCTGTCAGCCTTAAATTCCGAAGAACGTAATGTTTACGATCTGATCGTTAAGCGTTTTCTCGCTGTTCTCAGTCCTGCGTTTGAATATGAGCAGACCACGGTCAAGGTATGCGCTGTGGGTGAAGCCTTTACCGCAAGGGGGAAAATTGTCAAATCCATGGGCTGGAAAGAGATTTATGCGGGGGTATCCGAGACAGACGAGGATGATGACAGCGATGACAGGGAACAATCTCTTCCCGAGGTTCAAAAGGGGTTGAAAGCAAAAATGGAGCCAGTGAAGCTGTTCAGCGGCAAAACAAAACCGCCTGCCCGCTACACCGAAGCCACATTGCTTTCCGCCATGGAGCATCCCGGAAAGTTTGTGGAAGACAAGGCACTGCGGG
>JAAYJG010000429.1 GCA_012523055.1 Ruminiclostridium sp.
CGACAAGACTAGTGACCGCTGACAGGAAGGGTACCAAAGCAGTTTCCCGTGTTTGGCGGCTTTATGTGGGGAGGACTGACGGTTTATGGCATCAAGCTGGCAAAGAAGCTCGGTTTCGGCAAATGGCTCACTGCGTTTAGTGCAGGAATGTTTATTGTGACGATGGATAGTTAACTTTTATGAATTTCCTTAAAACTCCTGGTTTGTTGGCGCAAAGCCTTAGTGAAAAAGCGCCGAAAAAAGTCTTAGCCTTACAAGCACCGTAATACCACCATTTCGATATACTGATTGTAAATGGGGGTATTTTTGATGAGAAGATCTACGCAAGCCAGATATGCTCCATACCTGCGAGTGCGTTGCAGGACGCGGCAGTATGGCAGTGTTCGTTCTTACCCGCAGGTACGAAACTTTGTATTGATGCTTCGCTTTGCTCTTTGCGTTGTATGCTTCGTATTTGCAGTAAACGGTATGACAGATCACTTCAGGGGAGCCGTTGAAAACATCTGCGAATACAAGGTATCTCAGCTGGTCAGTGAGTATATTGACAGGGGCGTTCTGCAAGCAACAGAGCTTTACCCAGCTAAAAGCTTCGTGCATGTGGCAAGAAACCCGCAAGGGCAGGTTACCTCTGTGGAAACCGATGCCATCGAAGTGAATCGCTTTGCAGCGAATCTGTCAGAAAGCATTTTGGAAGAGATTAAAAAAAGAGAACGGGATGAAATAGAAGCCCCTTTGGGTGTCTTAACGGGTAACGGTTTATTGTCTGCATTGGGGCTTTCAGTGCCCTATCGCATCATACCGGCCGGAAAGGTAACGGTATCCCCCAGTTCGGGTTTTGACCACTCCGGCATCAACCAAACCGTTCATCGATTGCAGATGGAAATATCGGTGAATGTCAGAATTCTGTTTCCGCTGATGAACAGGGAGGAGTCCGTTAAGCGTACGGTTATTGTGTCGGAAACAGTTATCATCGGCGACGTTCCGGCCACACTGCTGACAAGAGAGCTTCCATGAAGCTCACAGTCTCCCTTGACAACATCCGGTAAAAGGTGCACAATCTTGTTACACACATGGGTGTAACGAATGAACGGATGATGGGAAGGGATGGTTTTTTATGCCTGATATTACGGTTGCAAAGGTAATGCAAAGAATGGTAGACTATTTGCGTGGGGATGCAAAACGCATTCAACATGCCATCAAGGTTCATTCTCTTGTTCGCAACATCGCTCTGCTGTCCAACCTGAAACGGGACAAGCTGACTGTTATTGAAATCACTGCATTGCTGCACGATATTGGAATTCCTGAATGTGAGCGCAAATACAATTCCACGGCCGGCCATTATCAGGAGATGGAAGGCCCGCCTGTTGCCAGAAAGCTTCTGGAAGGAATCGCATTGGACAGGGATGATTTGGACAGAATCATCTATCTGATTGGCCATCACCACAGCTACCACATGATCGACGGCGTTGATTTTCAAATTCTCATTGAAGCCGACTTCCTGGTGAACCTGTATGAACATGCAATCGATGAAGAAGGAATCATCAGTATCCGGGAAAAATATTTCAAAACGCAGGTCGGAAGGAGCATATTGGATTCCATGTACGATCTGTAAGGCGTTGGGGTGATCTTATGCCTTTAATTCATATGGTTCTGGCCGACAAGGACGCGGAGTATGTTCACCGACTTGCTCAATGGTTCTGGGAGAACAGGACGCGTCAGTTTCGAATTTCCGCATTTACTTCTCAGGACAGCTTCTCCAAATACCTGCAAAGCGGGGATATCACTGCGGATGTTATCCTGCTGAATGAAAGCTTTCTCACGCCGCAGCTGATGGAAAAAGGGAATATTATCGTTCTGGGCAGCTGTTCCACAGAGCTTCCATCTGTTGAAAAGTATCAAACGGCATCCTCTCTTTGCTCAGCGATCCTTTCTCATCTTTCGGGGTGGGAGCCTGTAAAGCCTGAGTTTGGGTATTCCGGCAAGAGCAACATCATCGTTTGCTTTTCACCCGAACTGCGTCTGAAATCAACCCTGGCATTATGGCTGGCCGCCATGTCCAGGGATCATCTCCATATCAGTCTTGAAGCGTTCCCATATTATTCGTTAAATCGCGAAGCCGACAAAACCCTTTCCGACATTATTTATCACATCAAGGCATCAAAGAGCAATCTTTCGATTGTACTGGAAAGCTCGGTAGCCATCTACGGAGGAATTACGTATATTCCACCCATGGACAACCCTCTTGATTTATGGGAGCTGACCGACAAGGAAACCTGCATTCTCACAGAAGCCATTCTTTCCTGGGGGCGTTTTTCAAATATTATTGTGGACACAGAGTTCAATACCAGCCCACGAACCCTACAATGGCTTGAAGCAGCTTCCCGTGTCATTGTTCCCTTTACTGCAACGTATCCACAGCCGATTCTTAAAATGAAAAGCGTGCTTTCAACTCTGCCGGGTGCCGGAACGGGTAAATACCGCTGGGTTTTGGCCTCTCAGAATTCCAGTGAAAGCCTTCAGCAATATTTCGACGCATTCCATTCACTGCCCTGGCTTGAAGAATTAAATTATCGGGGCAGTCTCAGCCTTGAAACACATATGCTCGAGCAACTGAAGGCCTTAATCGCGGGGTAAAAAGCCTTAGTGCTGTTGGTTTGAAGACTCTTGTTCAGGAATATTGTCTTCAAGTTTCAGTGCTGTTCGTTTAAAAACTCTTGTTCATGTGTATTGTCCTTCAGCCTCAGTGTTGTTCGTTATAGCCCCCTTATTCAGGCCTACCATCTTCAAGCTTCAACATTGTTCGTGTCAAAATGTAAGTTTTTATCGGATACCAGCCATGCTTCCCAATGTGTCGCAAGCAATAAGACTTTAGGATGGATGAGAATGGAAACCATGTCGAAAGGTGAATGGATCAAGGAAATACGACAGGAGGTCATCCGAAAAAGAGAGCTGACCAATATCTCAGAGGCTGAAATGGATGAACAGCTTCTTTCCCTTGTGGAGGAAGAGGTTTTTCAAAAGGCAAGAGAGCTTCACATTGGGGTGATGGAAAAAAAGCAGCTGGTCGATTCAGTTTTTAATTCACTGCGCAGGCTCGATATTCTGGAACCCCTGTTGAAAGATCCGTCCATTACCGAGATTATGATCAATGGCCCTGAACACATTTTCGTCGAAAAGAACGGCAGGTCCCAGAGAATACCGCTGGCCTTTGAAGGCCGTGAGCAGCTTGAAGATATGGTTCAACGGATTGTTTCCCGTGTGAACCGCAGCGTCAACGAAGCCCAGCCCATTGTTGATGCCCGTCTGTCCGATGGCTCCA
>JAAYJG010000430.1 GCA_012523055.1 Ruminiclostridium sp.
CGATCGCAACTTATATCATGAACCATTACGAAAAGGCTGCATTTATGACCGCCGCACAGCTGGGAGAAGAAGTGGGCGTCAGTGAATCCACGGTGGTTCGTTTCCCCATAGAACTGGGGTATGATGGCTATCCGAAGCTTCAGAAGGAACTGAAGGAGCTGATCAAAAGCAAGCTGACCTCCGTACAGAGGCTTGAGGTATCCTCCAACCGGATAGACAAAGATAATGTTGTTAAAAGTGTTCTTCAGTCCGACCTGAATAAAATTAAAATGACCATGGAAGAAATAAATACCGAGCAGTTTAACATGATTGTGGAAGAGATTCTGAAGGCGAACCATATCTACCTTCTGGGTGTGCGCAGCTCTGCTCCGCTGGCAAGCTTTATGGGCTTTTATTTCAATCTGATCTTTGAGAATGTGCGCCAGGTACGTACCACCAGTGTCAGTGAAATGTTCGAGCAGATCATCAACTGCAGGGAAGGGGACGTTGTGTTGGGGATCAGCTTTCCCCGTTATTCCAGAAGAACCACCAGGGCCATGCAGTTTGCCCGAAACCAGGGGGCTACGGTGATTGCCGTCACAGATAATGCCGACTCACCGCTGGCTAAAACCGCAAACCATTCCATTTTTGCCAGAAGTGATATGAACTCCTTTGTAGATTCGCTGGTGGCACCGCTAAGCATCATCAACGCGATCATTGTGGCTATTGGACTGAAGCGCAAGCAGCAGATACAAAAAAACCTTGAGAAGCTTGAACATATCTGGGATGAATACCAGGTATATGAAAAGGGTGAGCCGACAACAAGCAATCAACCGGATTGATTTCGTATGAAAAAAGCATGGAGAATTTTATGAAAAACGTTGGTGTTATCGGAGCGGGTGCCGCCGGTTTGATGGCTGCAGGAAGAGCGGCGGAGCGGGGGCACCGCGTTTTTGTTTTTGAAAGCAATAAAATCGCCGGCAAAAAGGTTCGTATTACGGGAAAGGGAAGATGCAATATCACAAATGACTGTGATGTTGACACCTTCATCTCCAATGTACCCGGGAACGGAAGGTTTCTGTATTCTTCCCTGTACACATTTTCCAATGCGCAGGTAATGGAATTCTTTCAGAAAATGGGGGTACCGGTGAAGGTTGAAAGGGGAGGTCGCGTCTTCCCTGAATCAGATCAAGCCAAGGATGCAGCAGATGCGCTTCGGGATTATGCGTTGGAAAACAACGCGCGTATTTTCTATCAAAGCCCGGTAACTGAAATTCTTGTACAGGAAGGCTGTGTTTCGGGTATCCGACTGGAAGACGGAACGGTTAAAAAGCTTGACGCGGTTATCGTCGCTACGGGGGGGATTTCCTATCCCGGGACCGGCTCTACCGGGGAAGGACACAAGATGGTTCAAAGGCTTGGGCATACGGTTACGCCATTAAAGCCATCATTGGTACCTCTGATTACACGTGAAAAATGGGTGACACAGCTACAGGGTCTTTCACTGAAAAATGTTGCGGTGCGGCTGGAGGATAAAAAGGGAAACAAGCTTTTTGATGATTTTGGTGAAATGCTTTTTACTCATTTCGGTGTCTCCGGACCGATCATTTTAAGCGCAAGCCGGCACATTTTGAGCTATGATTATAAAAATGTTTCTCTTGTGATCGATCTTAAGCCTGCCCTGAATGAAGAAAAGCTGGATAACCGCCTGCAAAGGGATTTTCTCAAGTTCTCCAGAAAACAGTATAAAAATGCGCTGGACGAATTATTTCCCAGCCTTCTGATCCCTGTTATGGTGGAATTAAGCGGAATCCCTCCTGAAAAGCCCGTGAATCAGGTTTCAAAGGAGGAGCGGTTCAGGTTGGTTCAGTTGATCAAAGGCCTGCGCTGCGAGGTTACCGGTTCCAGGCCGGTGGACGAGGCCATTGTAACGGCTGGCGGCGTTTGCGTAAAGGAAATTGATCCGGGAACCATGGAATCCAAGCTGATCCGCGGATTGTTTTTCGCCGGGGAGATCGTCGATGTGGATGCATATACCGGCGGTTTTAATCTGACAATTGCATTTTCAACGGGTTATACGGCGGGCAACAGCGTTTGATCAATTCTGTCAGTTCACCCAGTTAAAAATCGAAAACCTGTAATTTCTTATTTGGTTTTTTTCACGAGGACTGATGGCTTAAATCAGCATCCATTGGAACACCTTTTCCAGTCTAAAAACACTATCAGCGGGGAATAATAGAAAAACCCGTTATTGCGGGAAAAGCAAAAAAGTTGTGTGATATGATGAGAATGGGTTGGTTTTTTATTTTCCTATCCATCATCATGTGCATTGTACTGCTCGGAGTACAGGTTATTCGTGTTTACCCGATCTGGACTGAAATTCCGAAGGACCCATGGCAGGGTGAACCCCTGAACAGCTTTCAATCATTAATTGTCAGAGGTTCCGTGACTCTTGATGTTCTGGGACAGTATTCGATGCATGAGGTGATGATCTATAAAAACGGGGAACGCTTCCTTCTGGTGGAAAAATTTCCGGTAGAGGTGAGGGTTCTGGAAGGAGATGTACTTGAGGTATGGGTTCTTGAAGGTTTAGACGGCACATCTGTATTTGTTGCGGGCACATCCGGCAACATTGATCTGAAATATTCACGGACATCCCTTCCCCTGACCAAAGGATTACACAGAATTGGTAAAGTTTTTTCCAAAGAATAAAACGTAGCTGTTGCGCCATGGCTGTTTTAGTACCTCCGATTGAAAACCCTTGTATTCCACCGTATGTTTTTAGTATAATGTGGTTAACACTCAGGACGTCATTTTTTGACACGCTGATGAAATCCAGGAACCCTGGCCGTTATCACGCCTGTAAAAAACAGGTTGGATAACCTCGTTGAATTGCATTCTGGCGGCAGCATGCGGCAGCTTTTTGCAGAGTAAAGCTGTTTTATCACTTTCCATAGGCAATCGCTGGGTTACAGATGCGAAGGGAAAAACCTGAAATAGCCGGAGGCTGATTATGTTAAATGATCAAACACAGAATGATTACGGGAGCAAGGATATCGTCAAGGCGGCAATCAACATGGCTTTATCGGCAACCCGGGAAGAGGAAAAAGCCCTGAAGCAGCAATACCATCAAATGGGCATTAAATCCTGTGCCGTCGATTATGGCGGAGATTTCATCACTTCCATTATGAAAATCATCGAGCGGGCTGTGGTTTCTTCCAAACGCGAAGGTGTCATCATTGAAAGCCATGCTGAGGAAGGGGCTATTGCTGGTGCGACCCGGGAGGCCCTTGGTCAGATCACCGCAAAGGCCATTGGCCTGAATGTGGGTGGGAAAATCGGCGTTGCCAGGTATCATGAGCATGTAGCCGTATGTGTTTTCTTTGGCATTGGCCTGCTGCATCTGAATGAAATATCCATCGGGATTGGTCACAGGGTGGTTTAAGGTTTGGGAGGGAAAAGCGTGAAAAAAATACAAATCGCCATAGACGGGCCCTCCGGTGCCGGAAAAAGCACCATGGCCAAAATGGTCTCAAAGGAATTGAGAATTTTATATCTGGATACGGGTGCGATGTACCGCGCCGTGGCACTGAAGGCTATTCAGACTGGAATTGACTGCAAAGATGCCAAACAGTTATCGCAGATGGTTGCAGATATCGATATACACGTTACCTATGAAAACGGGCAGCAGTTTGTGTTTCTCGACGGGCAGGATGTCAGCTCTCAAATCAGAACGCCTGATGTTACGGTGGGAGCGTCCAATGTGGCAGTTGTACAGGCGGTGCGTGAAAAAATGGTAGAGCTGCAGCGGGAAATCGCCAAAAATAACAGCGTTGTCATGGATGGCCGTGATATCGGGACCCATGTTCTGCCCGACGCCGGCATCAAAATTTTTCTGACGGCGTCTGTGGAAGACAGGGCCAGAAGACGATATGATGAGCTGAAGGAAAAAGGAACCCTGACACAGACCTTTGAAGAAGTAAAAAAGGATATGGAATACCGGGATCTCAATGACAGCAGCCGCAGCTTCTGTCCGCTGAAAAAGGCTGATGATGCCATATTGCTCGACACCACCGGGTATTCCCTTGAAAAAAGCGTTGCGATGATTCTGGAGTTCGTAAAAGCGAGGGTTTAAGATGTTATACAGGTTTGCCTGCTGGCTGAGCAATGTATTCTTTGCACTGTTTTACAGGGTGTCTGTCGCAGGCCTGGAGAATGTACCAAAAGAAGGTACTTTCATAGTCTGTTCCAACCATATCAGTATGCTGGATATGTTTTTATTCGGCCCCAGGCTGCCCATGAAGATTCACTTCATGGCAAAGCAGGAGCTTTTCAAAATACCGGTATTAAAGTCCATCCTGAAAGGCCTGGGTGCTTATCCTGTTAAAAGAGGGCACGGAGATATGCAGGCTGCAAAAACAACCCTTTTGTTGTTGAAGGAGAGAAAAACCATCGGGATTTTCCCTGAAGGGCACCGCAGGAACAAAAGCAGTGGGAAACTGAAGCCCAAAAGCGGAGCGATTCTTTTTGCTGTTGAATCAGGCGTTCCCATTGTACCCGTGGGCATTTTCGGAAATTATCGGTTGTTTTCAAAGCTTCGCGTGGTCTATGGCAAACCCTGGTATCCGGTTGGACAGGACGCTGAAAAACCCGCAAAGGCTCGGATGCAGGAATTGGCTGAAGAGCTGATGGAAAAAATATATGCGTTGGAAAACCAACCTTAGTTTTTTAATGGGAGAATGGAATGGGAAAGATTATCGTTGCAAAAACGGCAGGCTTCTGCTTTGGCGTGGATAATGCCGTAAAAATCGCAATGAAAACATTACAGGCTTATCCGAATAAAACCCGGACATTTGGAGAGCTGATTCATAACCGGCAGGTATCTGAAAAGCTGGCAGCGAAAGGTGTGGATGCTGTCCAGAGTATAGACAAGCTTGAAAAGGATGAGCATGTTGTTATAAGAGCGCATGGAATCGGGGAAACTGTATACAAGGAATTGAAGGAAAAGCAGGTTCACACGCATGATGCAACATGCCTCTACGTGAAGAGGATTCACAAGCTTGTCGCTGAAAAGCACCGGGAGGGTTGTGAAATCATTATTGTGGGGGATAAAAATCACCCTGAAATTATCGGAATCAACGGCTGGTGCGATAATCAGGCATTGATTGTTTCCGAACCGGAAGAAGCGGAGGATTTGCCCCAAAGCGACAGAAGCGCGTGTGTGGTTGCGCAAACTACGATGAAACCTGAAAAGTATGAAGAGATTTACAAATTCATTAAGAAAAAGTTTGCAAATGCGATAAAGTTTGATACAATATGTAGTGCGACTGAAAAACGGCAGCAGGAAGCCCGGGAAATATCCCGGCAAGCCGATCTGATGGTTGTGATCGGGGGCAAAAACAGTTCGAACACACAGAAATTATATGAAATTTGCCTGGCCAATTGCCCTTTGACCTATAAAATTGAAACTGTGGCGGACATACCGTCATTGGTAATAAAGCATAATTACACAATAGGGGTTACTGCCGGTGCTTCAACGCCGGATTGGGTAATCAAGGAGGTTGTCGAAACAATGGAAGAGATGATGAACAAACAGGAGACCGAAATGTCCTTTCAACAGGCTTTCGAAGAATCAATGGTTAACAGTCTGAGGTCCGGAGAGGTTGTCAAAGGCCGCATAATCGGTTACAACACCAGCGAGGTGTTTGTTGACCTTGGTTACAAGGCGGATGGAACCATATCCATGGAAGAATTCCTGGAAGATCCTGATTTTGACCCCGAGAAAGATTTAAAGGAAGGGGAAGAAATCCTGGTATATATCATAAAGATCAATGATGGAGAAGGCAATGTATCCCTTTCGAAGAAGAGGGTGGAATCCATCCGCGGCATGGAAGAGATCGAAGAAGCCTTTAACGAGAAAAAGCCTCTTGAAGCGGTTGTAAGAGAAGTTGTCAACGGCGGTGTCGTGGCATCCTACAAAGGTGTCAGGGTATTTATCCCTGCTTCCCAAATCAGTGACCATTATGTGAAGGATCTGAACGAATTCCTGAAGAAAAAGGTCAGGTTTGAAGTGGTCGAGATGGCAAGGAACAAGCGCCGTGTCGTCGGATCCTGCAGAAACATCATCGAGAAGGAAAAGGCAGAAAAAATGGAATCCTTCTGGAGTCAGGTGGAAGTGGGTCAGGAATACTCCGGTACCGTTAAGAGCATCACCAACTTTGGCGTATTTGTGGATCTTGGCGTGGTAGATGGTTTAATTCATATCTCTGAGCTTTCCTGGAAGAAGATTAACCGTCCATCCGATGTTTTAAAGCCGGGTGAAACCGTTCAGGTAAGAATATTGGGTTTTGACAGGGAAAAACAAAAGGTTTCGCTGGGTTACCGCAAGGCGGAAGAAAATCCATGGTATGATGTTGAAAACAAATACGCTATCGGAGATACCGTCGAGGGGAAAATCGTTCGTCTGGTTCCGTTCGGTGCATTTGTTGAACTGGAAGAGGGCGTCGAAGGCCTTGTTCACATCTCACAGATCTCCAATGTCCGCCTTGGCAAGCCCGATGAGGTGCTTTCCGTCGGTCAGCCGGTAAAGATGAAGGTGCTCGAGGTCAACCCGGAACTGAAAAAGATCAGCCTGTCCATCCGTGAGGTCGAACCCATAGACCCTGTCCGCGCAGACACGGTTTTAGACGGCGAGGGTGAAGATATTCCAACCGAACATGTTGAGGAAATGTCCAATACCATCGGTGATATCATAAAAGAATAAAGTGAATTTCCGATATACAAACAAGACCGGAAGCATCCGGTCTTGTTTATCTATACAATGGTTTTCGGGTCTTACCCCGGGATATATCTCAGGAAGATTTGATGATTATTGAAACAGGCAGGGTGATTCGACATGATGGATTACGAAGAATTTAAGAAGGCTTTTTACAATCAATCCAAAATCAATTTGGATCTTTACAAGGAAAAGCAAATGAAACGCCGCATTACATCGCTTGTGGAAAAAAACGGATATAATACCTTTATGACTTTTTACTGGGCGATGCTTAGAGACAAGGATTTATACGACACCTTCATCAATTATCTCACGATTAATGTATCGGAATTCTATCGGAACCCCAGCCAATGGGAGTTATTGGAAAATACCATCATTCCCATGCTGATCAAAAGAAAGGGGAATGCGGAAAATATCCGGATTTGGTCTTCAGCCTGTTCCACCGGCGACGAGCCCTATACCATTGTGATGCTGTTGAACAGGTTTGTTCCATTGAGCAAGATCAAAATTATCGCCACAGATATTGATACAGGGGCGATTCATAAAGCACAACAGGGGGTTTATCAGGAAAGAAGCGTGAAGGATCTGCCCAAAGAGTTCCTGGATAAGCACTTTACCTGTATCAATGGTAATTTATACAAAATTTCAGATGAGGTGAAAAGGTGCGTAGATTTCAAGAAGTTAAACCTTCTGGAAGATACATATCCACAGGACATGGATTTGATAGTCTGTCGCAATGTGCTGATTTACTTTACCGACGAAGCGAAACAATATATCTATGAAAGCTTTAACCTTTCCCTTGTTCAGGATGGGATTCTTTTTCTTGGCAGCACGGAGCAAATCATTGGTTCAACACGGTTCGGCTTCCGGCCCATCCAGACGTTTTTCTATCAAAAAATCTGATTCATTGATCAATCTCAGGAGTCTGTCATCCTGGAGGTTCTCTTCATTTCTTACCAGAAAAGCTCAGTCAGGACGGTTCTTTCTGGCATCATTTTTAGCCAAATAAAACCGTCCCAGTCGCTCTCGGTCACTTAAATAATTGGGGGCAGCAACAGGATTTCTTCATTGCTGCTATAGATGGAACTAAACTGTGATATCGGCAGGGGGTTGGTTCCGATTCCGGTTTCGATGGTATATCCCGGTCTTTGGAATTGTTCAATAAACCAGTCCTTATATCCTGCATAGGCAGCCTCGTAAGGTGTCATCGAAAGGGTATATCCGCTTGCCCTGGCAAAGGTTTCTCCAATTTGCCTTGCCCGGGGGATCTCCATGTCTTTATAAAGCCAGTAAATCACTTCTCCCTGAGTATGGTATGCAAGCACCAGCTTAAAATCATGCTGTCGGGTAAAGTTCACCATGGCCTGGGATTCAGGCTCGGAAAGGGGAGCAGGGCCTCCGTAACGGGTTGGGCCGGGGCCGAATATCCCTAAAGACTGTTCCTGCGCCTTTGCTTCTGCCCAGCTTGCAGGATAGTTCCGGTTCAGATCGGTTCCGCGGATATTTGCCTGCCACACCTGTGAAAATGGCAGTCCTGTCGTATTCCATTGCAGCAACTGACTATAATACGGGTTGTCAGGCTTTAAGCCTTCAATCACCAGGTCAACACCGTCGGGGTTGACCATTGGTACAATATAAATACTGCTTCTGGCCCAAAGATCCCGGACATTATACCCGCGGATGGACGAACCCGCTACATAAGCCCTGCAGAAGTTTTCAATGAACTTCATTAGAACGGGAGTGTTGATCCATTCAAGGGCATGGTGGGACGCATTGTAAAACACCTCAACAGGCCCTGTGCCAAGCCGGATATAGTAAAGATTTTTTCCGAGGACACTTTTACCGGCCACACCGGTTTCAATAAAGGGATACCTTGCCTCCATGCCCTCTATGTCCATCTCAAGCACCGAATAAGTATAATCCACATCTGTGAAAACCACATCGATGCCATAAGGGACGGTGATCCTCTGGCCAACCCGCAGATACATGGGGTTAATCCCCGGGTTTGCTGTCAGGATGGCGTTGACGGTTGTATGATAATTCCGCGCAATTTGATATAAAGTATCGCCTGGGCGTATGGACCAGGTGTCATATCCGCGAAGAAAGCTGTTGAAATAATTCCAGGTTGCCGGGCCCACAATGCCATCCGGGGTGAGGCCGTTGTCACGCTGAAAGGCGATGACGGCCTGCTGGGTCTGCTGGCCGAAAACACCATCAATGAGGCCGGGAGAGTACCCGATTTTTGCCAACAGGCTTTGGACAAGCCTGACGGAAGGCCCCCGAGAACCCAGCCGTAATGTTTCCATAAAATCACCACACTCAAAGTTTTATACAATATATCATATTGTTTCAGGGTAAAATGGTTACAATCTGCATTGATGCAGGTGCATAGTTGCGTAACATAAGGTTTTTTAGTAAATTATTGATCAAGCACAGGCAGAAAAATTTCAGAAAATTAATTTGGATGGTGCTAATGAGAAAATGTTTAACATGGACTAAAAAGAATATGTTATTATGAGAGAGATAGTATATGCTGTCTTGGAAACAGTAAAACTGCGCTAAATAACATTTTATACACAATTTTAAACATTGATCGCGCATTGGGAGGAAAAGCAATGGTTCAAATCAGGGAAGTTACTACTCGCCGTCAGCTAAAAGAGTTTATTAGATTTCCATTTACACTGTATGCTAACAACCCAAACTGGGTTCCTCCTTTAATCAGTGATGAGATGGACACCTTAAACACCAGTAAAAATGCCGCCTTTGAGTTCTGTGAAGCCAAATACTGGCTGGCATACCAGGGGGATAAAATTGTTGGCCGAATTGCCGGTATTATTAATCACCGATATATTGAGAAATGGGAAAAACGTCAGGCCCGGTTTGGCTGGATCGATTTTATTGAAGATATTGAAGTTGCAAGGGCATTGACAAATGCTGTCGAACAATGGGCAGCAGCCAAGGGGATGGAAGCTGTTCACGGGCCTTTGGGCTTTTGCGATCTCGACAAGGAAGGCATGCTGATAGAAGGCTTTAACGAGCTGGGAATGATGATCACGATCTACAACGCCCCATATTATCCTGAATTCATGGAAAAGTTGGGTTATGCCAAGGATGTTGACTGGCTTGAGTTTGAAATTCAGGTTCCACAGCAGCTTCCCGAGCGCGTGGTCAAGATCAATGACATCGTGCTGAAAAGGATGAAGCTGAAAATACTGCCCGCAAAAAAACCCAGCGACTTTTTACCCTATGCTAAAGAAATTTTCTATTTGGTGAATGAAGCCTATAAGGATTTGTACGGGGTTGTGGAACTGACTGAAAGGCAGATAGACGCCTATGTAAAGCAGCATTTCAGCTTCGTGAACCCGGATTATGTTAGAATTATACTGAACCAGGATGATCAGCTTGTCGCCTTCGGCATAGCATTGCCATCCTTGGCGCTGGCCTTGCAAAAAGCGAATGGTAGGGCGTTTCCCTTTGGGTTCCTGCATTTGATGAAAGCGTTAAAAAACAATGATCGGCTTGATTTGTATCTTGTGGCGGTAAAACCCGAGCTCCAGGGTAAGGGTGTGAATGCGCTGATACTGGCAGATATCAACCAGGCGGCGATCAAAAACGGGGTGAAATTTGCTGAAACCGGCCCTGAGCTGGAAGAGAATAAAGATGTTCAGGGGCTGTGGAAGTTTTATGAAACCAGGCAGCATAAAAGGCGGAGATGCTATATTAAGAAGCTTTCTGACTGATGATCATTGCAGGCTTTGCTTCTTCAGAGCAATGGTTTGCTTGCCTTGTATGAACCGCTGGCTATATCGGAACCAAAAGGTTGCCTTCTGCCCATCTGAGGCCTGTGGAGACACAGCAGAAACCATCGCTGCAACGGAACGACAGGGCTTTAGCCTTGTTTTTTCGATCGTGAACAGATGCATATCTTTCCCACGATTCATCGTTTGGAGCATATCCACGGTTCCCCTGAAAAATTATCGTCAAATGCCAGGTTCTCGTTGCATGAATAATAGAAACCCAACTTGCCACCTTAACAAGAGTTTGCGCAGCGAAATCATTGTATCAAAGAACACACAAATCCTATAACTTCCCAAAGGAAGGTTGACGGCTGAATCCTCAACAAAGCGAATAAACCTGGTTCAGAGCGGTTATTTGCTGATGATTTATTTCCAGATACCCAATGAAGGCATCGCTCGTATAAGGAACGATGGCTTTCGAGCAGGTGTGAGCCCTGAGCTTTTTACGAATATGTGATGCAGAATAGCCGGAATGAAGTCCGTCCACCAGATAACAAATAGCCCCAACAGGTGTGGAAATGAGATCTTTAACAAAAATCCGGGTGTTTTTCCCAAGTTCCCTTAACAGCATGTCCATGACCTCCCCAAGTTCATTGTATCCAATAATATGCGGCAAACGATTTGATTATGCTGCACTGGCTTTATGAGATGGAGTGCTGTGATTTGTTAAGATAAGTGGTATATAGACTAATGACATGTGCTTGATATTAGGTTCGAAACAGTGTATGATACATAATTAAGTTTGCTTAAAAAATGTTTCCAGCCAACATAATTGAGGTTAAATCACCGGATACAAACAGCGTTTGTTTTGGTACCCCATAAAACTGATTGATGAACAGGTGAAAGCTTTGAAAAGAAACTCCTCCCATGAAATAGATATGTGCAGTGGACCTTTATTCACAAAAATTGTGATGTTTTCTCTTCCGCTGATGTTATCCGGCATTTTGCAGCTTCTGTACAATGCCGCTGATATTATTGTTGTGGGTCGGTTTGCAGGGCCTACCGCACTTGCCGCGGTTGGCTCAACGGGCTCGCTCACCAACCTGATTGTCAGTGTGTTCATGGGGCTTTCGGTAGGTTCAAGTGTTGCCGTGGCACAGTATTATGGTGCGGGTGATTATCACCATGTCAGTGAGGTGGTTCATACCTCTGTTGCGACAAGCCTTGTTGCCAGCGTTATTGTCAGTATTTTTGGCATTACCATGGCTGAAAAGCTTCTTGCCGCTATGGGTACGCCACCTGATGTGCTGTCACAGGCAACCCTGTACTTAAGGATTTACTTTGCCGGCATGCCGGCTTCAATGCTCTTTAATTATGGAAGCTCTATTCTTCGCGCAGTAGGGGACACCAAAAGACCACTGATTTATTTAACCATATCTGGCGTTCTGAATGTTGTGCTGAACCTTGTCTTTGTTATTTTCTTTCATATGGGAGTGGCGGGGGTTGCCCTGGCTACAATTATTTCACAAGTCCTGTCGGCGGTGCTGGTGGTCATTTGTCTTGTTCAGTTTAATGGTGCCATCAAATTGGATATACGTTCTATTCGCTTTCACAAGGACAAGCTGTTACAGCTGATCAGGATAGGCCTGCCAGCGGGGCTGCAGGGATCAATTTTTTCGTTGTCCAATGTATTGGTACAATCCTCCGTCAATTCCTTTGGTTCGTCTGTGATGGCGGGAAATTCGGCAGCGCAGAATATTGAGGGCTTCATCTATGTTGCGATGAATACAATCTATCATACGGCATTAACCTTTACCGGGCAGAATGTCGGTGCAAGAGAATACAAGCGTGTGCGGCGGGTTTTTTGGATCTGCTCCATGCTGGTGACGGGTATCGGCCTAGTTATGGGCTTTATGGTGCTTAGGGGCGGGCAATTCCTGCTGGGCATTTATGCGCCAGGGAATCAAGAAGTGATTGGTTACGGGTTGATTCGGTTGACGATCATCTGCAGTACCTACTTCCTGTGCGGGCTGATGGATACCTTTGTGGGAATGTTAAGGGGAATGGGGACATCTCTGGTCCCCATGCTTGTATCCATCATCGGCGTATGCGGATTTCGAATAACCTGGGTTTATACAGTATTTGCACAGCACCGGACACTTGAAACGCTGTACTATTCCTATCCGGTATCTTGGATTGTTACCGCTTTTATTCACCTGATCTGTTATTTTATTGTTATCCGAAGGCTGGAGCTTGGGAAAGGAAGAAACCTTGCCGGCGGGAAGTCGAAGGAGAAACCAGCTTAAAGTGGATCTGCAGATGAAAAAATGAGTTCGCCGAGCTGCAGCACACCTACAACACGATGGCATAAAGGATCGAAAAGGAGACTGCTTCTTGCTGACATAATACTGAACCCAAAATTCAACGAGTATTATCAGGAGGAGATTTCATGGAAGCTCTTGAAAGTCATTTTAACAATTGGTTTGGTGTCGTTTTCTTTATCGTTTTGTACAGTCTTGTGCTGCTATTTGTTCCCTTTTACAAGAAGATGGATAAAAAGCCAAAGGGAACATATCTGGCATTTGTCATTGCCTTTGCCATCGAAATGCATGGCATACCCTTCAGCATGTGGCTGGTTTCCTGGATCATTGGAAAAAACCTTCCGGAGGGGGTTTTGTGGGGACATACACTGGTGCTTTCCATAGGCCATACGGGAATGTATATAGGGATTGCATTAACCCTGATAGCTCTGTTCTTAATCCTGAACGGCTGGTACAATATCTATAAGAAATACTGGTCCCAGGAAACCGGAAAGGGTACACTGGTCACTACCGGGGTTTACCGGTATATCCGGCATCCCCAGTATACAGGTCTGTTGTTGATATCTTTGGGGATGATTTTGAACTGGGCGACACTACCGATGCTGATCCTGTTCCCGGTGATGGTTTTCATGTATGTGAGGCTGGCGAAAAAGGAAGAACAGGATATGCTGAAAGAATTCGGCGATGATTACCGCCAATATATGACAAGAACAAAGAGGTTTATACCTTATATCGTATAAAAAAGGGCATCACATGGTTAGTGTGATGCCCTTTTCTTACTGTTTTATGTGAGAACGGGTTCATTCCCTGCAGTAAATCGTGAGTGCATCACGTAGGAATTCAGCGCAGCCTTCGGCGATATCATCGTAATACTTTTTGAAACGAGGGTCGGCCACATACATTTGAGCCAATCCGAGATGAGCTTGCTTTGAGTAGTGATTCCAGGAATATTCCAGCCATTCCTTGTGCATCGCACATACCTTCTGCGCAAGCTCACTGGACGGATCTCCCTGTTCAAAGGCTAGCTTCAGGGAATCGTTTATACTGCGGGACAATTGCTGTACCCTTTCATATTGCTCGGCTGACAAGCCCATCAATTTGGCATTGCTGGCATTAATAATGTCATCCCCGTATTTTTCACGAACTTCCTTACCATACTTTTTTTCATTTTCATCAATCATCTTTTTCTTCAGGCCTTCAAATTTTTCTTTGTCTTTCATGACTATCTCTCCTTTCGAAGCGGCAATTGATTTTTCCACATTCTTGATCAGCAGCTCAATTTGCTGCCTTTTTGTTTTCAAAGCGGTTAAATGCTCCTGTAAGGCCTCTAAACTATCATAGTCCTTTGACCATATGATGCATTTGATTTCCTCCAGCGGAACCTCCAGTTCACGGTAAAATAAAATCTGCTGCAGCAGGTCCACTTCCTTTTGACCGTATACACGATAGCCGTTACTGCTGACCCGCTTTGGTGATATAAGACCGATTTCATCATAATAACGCAGGGTTCGTGTGCTTACCCCGGCCAGTTGTGCCAGTTTGTTGATGCTGTACTCCATACTCATCCCTTCCTAAACTGTAAAGTATTCGGACTGTTTGATGATGTCCTTACCATCCACAAAAGCTTTTGTCGCCCCGGCAATGGACTTGCCGGTTTTAGGCAGATAAGCCTGTGTAGGGTGAAATCTCAAATCCTCTCTAAAATATATGAATCACACATGGCCAATGAATGATCTCCATTACAATATAAACCTTAACGTACCGTAAAGGTCAATAGGTTTTTGAAAAAAAGTAATCCCTCCACTATAACTCCAGCCTTTTGTTTGGTGTTATTCTTTTGATGTCGAACAAAAGGAGGTTAAAATCATGGTTGATGTGATTCAGGCAGAACATCTGACAAAGGCTTACGGTGCGCTGAAAGCGCTGGACGACTTTAGCCTAACCGTAAAGCAGGGCACAGTCTTCGGGCTTCTTGGTGCGAACGGTGCGGGAAAAAGCACCGCCATTGAATGCATTTTAGGTACCAAAAATCCGGATGCGGGAAAGGTATCTGTATTGGGGCTCGATCCGGGAGCATGCCGCAAGGAGCTTTTCGAGCAAGTAGGAGTACAGTTCCAGGAGACGAATTTCCAAGAGGGCATTCAAGTGGGCGAGTTGTGCGAAGTTACCGCATCGCTGTACAAAAACCCCGCCGATTATAACAATATGCTCTCCAATTTCGGAATAGCTGATAAAAGCAAAGTGCTTGTTAAAGACCTTTCCGGGGGAGAAAAGCAAAAGCTTTATATTATCCTGGCACTCATACCAAACCCAAAACTGGTGTTTTTGGATGAACTGACAACAGGTCTTGATGCCAGAGCCAGACGAGATGTCTGGAAAATGCTGCGTGATTTGAAAAGCAAAGGCCTTTCAATTCTTTTAGCCTCACATTTTATGGATGAGGTTGAAACACTGTGCGATGAAATCTGCATCTTGAAAAAGGGTAAAACCATATTCTATGGTACTGTTGCTGAAGCTGTCGATCAGAGCCCGCATGACAAATTCGAAGATGCCTATCTGTGGTTTACAGAGGAAGAGGAGGAGGTGCTTCTCAATGAAAGCATATAAAACAATGCTGAAAACAGAATTGAAACTGTCACTGCGCGGAATGGACATGGTTATCTTTGCAATCATCATGCCGTTGATAGTGTTGATTATTCTTGGGATTATATATGGCAGCAAACCGGCCTTTGAAGGTGCTGAATACACCTTCTTAGAGCAATCCTTTGGAGCAATCGCGACTATAGCGATCTGTGCAGGCGGTGTTATGGGTTTACCCCTTGTTGTTTCAGATTATAGAAGCAAGCAAATTCTAAAAAGATTTAAAGTTACTCCCGTGAAGCCGACGATGATTTTATTGGTTCAATTAAGCATCTACGCGTTGTATGCCCTTGCATCACTTGTCGTGCTGTTCATTGCTGCAACGCTGATTTTCAAAGTAAGAATGCAGGGAAGCATTTTTGAGTTCCTGATGGGATGGCTTTTGGTGATGGCGAGCATGTTCAGCATTGGTATGATGGTGGGTGGAATTGCGAAGAACTATAAAATCGCAGGGGTCATTGCAAGTGCACTGTACTTTCCGATGCTGATATTCTCCGGTGCAACACTGCCCTATGAGGTAATGCCGGGGGCTATGCAAAAGATAGTAGATATCATGCCGCTGACACAGGGAATAAAGATCTTAAAATCCGCTATGCTCGGGCTGCCGATGGACAATATCGTATTACCCATTATTATCATGTTAGTAATAGCTGGAATTTGCTCGTTTATTGCTATTAAGTTTTTCAAGTGGGAGTAAGGGCTGAAAAGTGTAGTATGCGAGAAAAGCAAGGAAAGGGTAGTTCTTTGGAACTGCCCTTTCTTACTGTTATGGAAGGGTTACTGTTCAAAGGTAAACAGGCGCAGCCTGCTGAACGAAGTGAAGAATCTCATATTACTCCTGACAAGATCTTTCGCTGCGCTCAGGATGACATCGCTACACTCAGATTAGACACATACCTCTGAAGCTACTTATGAACTTATTAGTGGGGGGTGAACTGTAACATGGGGAGCATACACTGTAACATGGGGAGCATACTATGAAGCTTTTGCTGTTATTCTTGGACTGAATGGAGAAAAATGATATGATTGATTAAGTGGAGAATGATAAATGTTCATACTAGAGTCATGAACTATGAACAAGTGAAGGAAAAACCAATAAGATGATTTGTTATGACAAACAATTTTTATTCATCATTACCATACCGCTTTGGATTCTATACCGAGTATTGAATTACGTTCTGAAGGCAAGAAAAAAGGAAGAATTTCAGCTAAAACATGAGCTGTTGATCAACGGGTTCTTTCTGTATTCACTGGCTGTCATCAGTGTAACCTTTTTTCCGCTTTTCATTGGTAATGATGGCAGTATGCAGCAATCTGCGGGTATTAATTATATACCTGTTGTAAATACACTGGCTGATCTGAAGCGGATTCAAAGTTCAGATATTCCCAATTTCATGTTGAAATTTTGGATTCGCAATATTGGTGGTAATCTGGTATTGCTGTTGCCAATGGGAGTATTCCTGCCCATTTTACGGGACAGGTTTAACAGCCTGAAGACAATGACAATAGCAGGTTTTTTAATATCACTTGCCATCGAGACTTTACAAATGCTGTCTGTTTTTATTGGCAACAGAGGAAGAGTTTTTGATATCGATGATCTTATATTGAATACCATTGGCGTGATGATTGGTTATGGATGCCTGTGTTTATTCAGGAAGCTATGGCTCAGACAACGAATCGATAGAAGGACAGAGCCTCCGAAGAGCAGCAGGGCATAAAATGTTTTCAAAATATAACGAGGCCCGATGGGCCCCCGCCCCACCTCTTAACGTATTTTCAGATAAGGGCTGAAAAACGTGTGGTGGCGGGTACCGATTACCTTAATCAGGCGGCGAGCATTGAATAACGGGTCGCACTTATGGAGTGTTCCAGTGGGTACACTCCCGAAGTGCTGGATTTTGCTTGCAAA
>JAAYJG010000431.1 GCA_012523055.1 Ruminiclostridium sp.
AGTGAAGCACAATCCAATCATCAGTCTGAGGTGAATTCTGAAACCATTCAAATATCCGTCGTTCTGCAGAACTGCTCACTTCCGGCGAGATTACCGAGGGGATCATTGTGGCCATGTTCTGCCTCCTATTCTTCAATCAAACGATTGGTATCTGCGATATCAACGACAATCGGAGAACCCACATCAATAATCTTAAGGATTTTGACTGGTCCAATGCCCTCAAGGATCATCTCAATCGGCTCCCAAATATTAAACGGGTCAATGTCCCCATAGCCTTCCAGAGCTTCTACAATCCTGCTGCGCAACTGTACAGACAGGACTCGTCCAGCTTGTACATGTGCAGATTTGACTTCCTGTGCAGCATCAAATATCTGGTCTAAAAGTTCGATTATCACGCTATTTTCTGTTATTTCTGCTATATACCGAAGATCCTGCTTTTGTTGCGGCGCAATGACATCTTCATCTGTCAGCCAACTGCGCACTGTCGGATATCCTTTCGCACATCCAACATTCACAAGTTTTTGATAAATCTCTTCCGGTGACGAGAACAGCTGCTCAATCTCAAGTGCTTCTTTCCACTTGGTTGCCAACTCCCGGAGTCCGGGTTTTCCACTATTGGACAGTAAAATATCAGCCATTTCTTTGATGAGATCTCGGTCTGCTTCCCTCACTACAACAAAATCTCCAACCTGAAGCTCATTTGGCAAAACGGTATCGATTTTTTCAGCATCTTGAATGATAACCTTCGTTGCAGAAACAATTTTATGCCCCGTTCTGTAAAATGCCAGGAATCCACCCACATAATTTACAGGCATCGCCTCTGTTGTCGCTTCCGTCGGCTTCGTGCCACCATTGGCGGCATATTGCCGGAACTTATTCTCACGTAGAATGAGTTCAATTTCATTAAGCTCATCCACAGCGGGTGTCTCAGCAGGTTCTGGCTTGTTACTCTCTGCAAAGCGGTGGGTGGAAATATTAAGCTGATCATTACTGAATGAATGAATAATTATTGTTTTGTTGCTGGATCTTTTCAATGCTGAATTCCATTTAGCAGTATCATAATTTTTCCAACGGTGCTCGTAGTCATACAATAGAACAATGTAGTGCTGTGTGTTGAAACTGTACAGAATTTTTCTCATGATCGCACGTTTTAGCCAGCCTGTGACAACAGTTGCCGAAAACGCTGTACAGCTTGCGGAATAATACTCTGCTGGATGCAACACATGAACCATAGTGTGCAAGCCGCTCCGTTGGCACCATCCCTGCCAAAAAACCCGAACGTGCTCTTTGTCGGTTCTTTCCGGCACAACAATGCAAATATCTTTGTGGTTTTCAATCTGCAGATGATCCGCCAAGGCTTTCTGCTTAAGAAGTTGATAGTCACCAGAATATATTTTTTTCAAACAGTTGATAACTTCTTTATAGCCCTCATATGTACTGAGGGCCAAGAAGGGCTTCTCGGATATCAACGTTTGAAGAGAGTTGTTGAGTAAAAGGTTTGCTCTTTCAATTTCACTATTCCCAAATGAGACGGTCTCACGAAGTGCAGCAAAGGCAAGTGAATTCAGGTTGTCAAATATTCGTATCATATGAACAGACTGTTCTTTTGATTCGCTTCTATGGGAGGCAAGCAGGCGAATTGCATCGCTTATTTCATTCCCATCAACCTTCAGGTATTCAACCTTTCGGGCAGCACAATTTCTGATTTTTCGATCCAGAGGCAGGGGGGTAGCGTCATATAATTTTGGTGTAATGCTTAATTCGTCCCATCTCCAAATGTTGAATCCTCTTATTTCGAAAGGCTGTAAGTCGAAGGAGTTCACAACATCGGTGACGCAGATAACAGGGACACCCAAGCGCATCAAATCATCCAATGCATCCATCTGTGTCAGAATTCTGTTCGAATCGGACGCATCAATAATAACTGACTGAACAGGATGTCCATTATCAGAAGCAGCTACAATTGCGTACATATCAGGTGCCAATACAATCGAAGGGATTCCGGCCAATTGGCCTGCTCCTACATTTCGGATTGCACCCGCGTAATCCGCCTGTCCAATGAGCAAAAGATCGCTGATCTTCTTTCCGCAAATTCGACAGCCGGCAACCGTTTCTTTCGCGCGAATAATTGAAGTCATATTGAAGATGGAGCTGTTCATATGGGTCTTGTAGTCGGAGAGAACGGCCAGTTGCTGTTCATTAGGTGACAGATATGTAATCTGGCTTTCCGCTTTTTTTCTGGCCGCGACAAATTGCGTATACTTGCTTAATCTGCGCTGTGTACTTGTGCGCTGGAAAAGTGGAAAAAATTCGATAGGCGCACTACTGATCAAATCTGCAAGTCCGATTTTCAGACAAGGCTTCCCATCACGTTCTTCGAGGCCAAGAAATTCTACCACCGCATTGCCTAACTTCAGCTTTTCTCCTGGCCGAAAGTCAGAAGGATCGTATGTCTTTTCAATTTTCCCCTGGGCAATATTATGCAGTAGCTTCATCAGAGTGAAGATGAAGATGGATTGAACTCTCTCTGGAAAAACTATGATGTTGTATTTCCCTTGATGTTGGATCATTTTATCAAGCATCAAAATGCTTGATTTTATAATTGGAGGAACACCGGTATCATTTGAATACCCATCAAATGATAGGCTGATGCCATCAAACTCGCTCTCACTTTGCAGCAATTGCTCCACATACTCATGCCATTCAAGCAATGGTATTCCCCCTTCGCTTTATTGTACGCTAAATCCTTTGTTCAGCGCTTCTTTATAGGCTTTCAGCGCCTGATTTGATTGTTTGTAGCTTGGGTACTGACTGCGTCCAACAATTGTACCAACCTTAAACAAGAGGCTACGTTGCCAAGGTTGAAAATTACTTGTTTCCTTGGCCCATCGTGATAGCGCAAACCACGTTGTAGCTGGGATAGAGACCACCTCATCAATCAATGCTTGCTCAGGTTCAGTTGCAGAGTTTATGCTGTTCTTTGAAGAAGTTATTGTTTCCGCCGGGCGTGCAACCGAAATAAGCTCGGCACTAAGTTCGGAGCTCAATTGATGTTTATATTCGCGAATCATATTCCAGCATTTTTCGCGCTTGCACCATTCACTGACGTTAGCCCCATCGGGAGGATTTACAATAGCCTGTTGAATAAACTTGGAGACTTCAATAATCTCGTTTTTCAGTGCAAGCGTGAGACTTTGTTCCTTCCAAATACGGTCGAGATCAATTCTTTGTGCTGTTTTATAAGAAAGATATGCCAGTGTGTATGTTACAATATTAGCCCTGTATCCACCATATTGTTGCTTTTGCACCAGTTTCTCAGTTTGCCTGAAGAGAATAGCCTTGGCGATCAGGTTTCGATAATACTCTTCGTTGGGTTGTAGACTTTTACGCTCATTGAGTCTGACTGTAAACCTTCGGAAGTTTTTTTGCGCTCCTTCACTAACCTGCCAAGGTAATTGATCCCAAGTATTCTCAAATTTTGCAAGATCAGTTTTTGTGAAAAGCGGATGCGTCTCTTTAAACTGTTTTTTCCTGAGCGTTGTTGTCTCGCGAGAGAGCATATCTGCATATTGGCCCCGAGCACGCTCGTAAAACCAGTTTTGAGGTTTCAGCCCCCCTTGAGCAGGTGCCCAAATTGTTCTGGATAGATCCTCAATCTTTCGATGGAATGGATCGTTTGCAGAAAAATCAGCTATTTGAATTTTATTTTGAGTATTTGCAAAAGCAGAAATACGCGGCACAATTTCATCCATGTCTTTCGGCAACTTGATAACCGAAAGCTTCATCTGGACAAATACCTGCGTGAGATCTGCAGATACCTTTTTGTCCTGTTTGGCGTTGAAGATAGACGCTGTGGTCTGCCCACCATTGACTATCTGCATATCACGAATTTTGCGGATTGAGGGTTTCCCGTTTTCGTCACGGACTATCTCAACTTCCTCAGCGGTTACCGAGATACCATTGTTGTAGGCCAAGAACATCTCCGGTTCATCTCGTAATGTGTCGCGGATTCCTTTGTTGACTGCTCCCCTGACCTGCAGAAAGGAACGTACATTTTTTTCAAGAAGTCGGTCTCTATACTCGTCATAGAGCGCTGCCAAAATATTGCCATTAATAATAGCAAGGTAAACACTGTATTTATCGCTTGTGTTATTCTCTATGCAAGGAATTGTTGTGCCGAATTTTTCCTCAAAATCAACTTCTATTGTTTCACGCATTTTTCCAGAGGTAACACAACGATAAAGGCGGTCAATATCCCAGATTGCAAAGGAAACCTCTGTATTGCCTATCATAATATTCTTAAAAGGTATAGGCTTTACAAGGCCATTTGTAATGGCACAAATTCGCACATTCTTTATTTTATCTTTTCTTTGATGCAGTGTGATCGCGAATTCATATGTATCGTTATCCTTCTGGAAGGAAGTATAGAGATCATTGATTGCCTTGTGGTAAAGCTGGATTGCACGTTTAACAGCGGCATCAATCTCCGTCTGCGAAACAGATTTTGGCGTGTCTGACTTCGAGTAGATGCTTACAAATATATCGACGGATTCAAAATCTTCAGATATGGTATATGCGTTAAGCTGCAGTCCATACCCCCTGAATGGACAGATTATGGGGTCGCTGACTTCGCCTGCCTCTTCGAGATACTCTAACATAACTAAAGTCAAAAAATCATCTGTTGTCCATCCACTGGTTTCAGTGTCGGCGGCAAATAAAATTTCATCCTGAAAGCTCTGATAGAATTCAGCAAGTGATCTGTGTTTAGGCATTGTTATCCTCCTTACAGAGCTGCTTATATACCTCTGTCGCTATAACCTTTGCCATCAATGGGGGTACTGCATTTCCTACCTGAACAAATTGTGCTGTGCGGGCACCTTCAAAAAAATAATTATCGGGAAAAGACTGTATCCTTGCAGCTTCGCGAACTGTTATGGAGCGATGCTGGTTAATATCCGGATGAATAAAGTAATGTCCATCCTTAGATAGATGGGCCAGGATGGTATGACAACTATCCAAATCTCCCCCCACAACCTTATACCTGTCCACAAAAGAAGTCCTGTTGCGATGTGTTTTCAGTTCATCTGGCAGCTGGTTATAGTTTAAGCGTTGACGACCATCTTCCCATAGCTCAATAGCTTTTTTATAGATTTTGATATCACGTTCAATATGTGGTCGGCTTTGATGAAGAGTTAGTATATCGTCCGGAGTTCGTATAGCGTTATCTTCAACATATCTGCTGTAGTACGATGTTCGGTATTGATTCCGTTCTTGCCCCGGTGTCATTTTAGGAAGATCCTGTAATAAATCACTCACGGTTCCATTA
>JAAYJG010000432.1 GCA_012523055.1 Ruminiclostridium sp.
ACGCTGAAATTTTCTTCCACGCTTCCTTTAATGGACACATATCCGTTGAAATTAATATTTCCGGTATTAAAATCCACGTTTCCTTTCAGCTCAAGAACATCATACACCGCAATACTTTCCTCCCTGAAGTAAACAGCGCCGGTTTTCAGAGCGTAGAGGACATCCTTACCATCACCCCTGACCAATTCAACCGATGTATGATCGTAATGCAAAGGGCTCAGAATGCCTTCCTCAGCCAATATATCGGTCCCCATCACGCTTTTGCCGGGGATGCCGGGCACCGGATCGATCCGCTCACCCAGCCAATCCCCAGCCTGAACCTTTTGAATGAGGTTCAGGTCATAATGATCTACTTTTCCGTGTTCAACCACGGTTGGTTTCGGCTGGGTTACTTCGTACATTTTTACAATAGAATCACGACCTGGTACTGGTTTCAGCCCCTGAGCGATCAGAATGGGCTCGTTTGGCTTCAGATCGGCCTTCAGGCAATCCAGATTGACACCGTATGTGACGCCGGCTCTAATCAGGGCGTCCAATACCTTGGGGATCAGTTCCTTACGGGATTCCAGCTCAAGTTTTTCGGTCGTCATGTTCAATGTGACGTAAGCCTCAAGATAGTCGCCGGATATTCGAACACTTATTTTTTCCTTCTCAACACCAAAAAGCTCGGGACCGTAAGGAGCTTCAAGCAATGCTTTGCGAACAGTCTGAAAGCTTTTGATCTCAAGGGATGGAATCTGCTTCAGTAATTCCGCGAAGCTGTCGGGAGACCTTCCTTTTTTAAATGTTTGGATATAATAGCCGTCATTCTCTTGAGTAATCAAAATTGTATCGTCGCGATAGATTTCTCCCAATAAATTCACCCCCCATTTTATATGTACCACGAACCACACATACTAAAGCAAATTCCGATACAAGAGAACTAAGAACATGTGCCTAATAACCAATTCTCTGCAGTTGTTTCCGATCAAGCTTGCCCAAAGGTGTGCAGGGCATGCTTTCAACAAATACGATTTCCCGGGGAGTCTGGAACCTCGCTATACGGGTACGAAGCCATTCAAACAGCTCTTCCTGGGAAACAACGGAGTTTTCATGAAGAAGAATAAAGGCTTTTAAACGCTGGCCGAAGTTTTCGTCGTTTACGCCAATAACTGCCGCTTGCGCAACTTGCGGGTGGGACGCAAGAATCCGCTCAACCTCGGCTGGAAATACGTTCTCACCGCCCGATACGATCATGTCATCTGCTCGTCCATAAAGAAAATAACGGCCGCTTCGATCACGGTACCCCATGTCTCCGGTTAATATCCAGGAAGACTTTTTGTTTCTCATGGACCAGCGGGTTTTCACGTAAAAACCCCCGGTTTTTCCGGTGGGTACTCTTTTGCCCTGCTGATCCAATATCTTCAGCCGTACACCAGGTATTTTTCTGCCAATCGTATCTGAAGCTGCCTTTAAATCCTGCGGGGTGGCAATCGTGGTCAGCCCCGCTTCTGATGTACCATACAGGTTGAATAGAGCATCCCCCAGTTTTTCGAGTATTTCCGCTGCAGATTCCGGGTTCAGCTCCGAGCCGCCACATGCGATGCAGGTTAGAGATTTCAGATATTCCGTGTTATACCTTATCATTTTATAAACCATCAGGGGTACCACCACCGTTGTATCTGCATGGTGCTCATGAATCAGCTTACAAGCATTTTCGGCATGAAAGCTTCG
>JAAYJG010000433.1 GCA_012523055.1 Ruminiclostridium sp.
CCAGATCTGACTCAGTTTGCTGACAACGGATTAGGTGTGGCAGCGTTTGACAGCGGTGAAATGACAGGTTTTTTATGTTGTGTTTCACCCTTTGACAATGCATTCCGTTCAACCAAAGTAAAGGGTGTGTTTTCACCTATGGAAGCAAACAGTGCAATTCATGAAAATAGAGATAAAATATATGCTGCAATGTATCAGCATGCAGCACAAAAATGGGTTGATGCAGGCGCTGTAAGTCACGGTATTTGCCTTTATGCCCATGATGAAGCTACCCAAAAACAGTTTTACAGGTATGGTTTTGGGCTGCGCTGCATGGATGCCATCAGAACGATGGAGCAAATAGACTGTGAGCCCTGCAACAATTATGTGTTTGAAGAACTTAACCCATCCGAGTTTGTTTCTGTTTACCCCTTTGACTTAATGCTGAATGAGCATATGAGAAAAAGTCCTGCATTTATGTACCGTCAGGCAGATACAATGGAGAGCTTCTTAAATTACAGTATACAGGAAAAAGCGCGATATTTTGTTGCTAAGCAAAGTGGAAGCATATGCGCCTTTTTAAAAGTAGCAGACACAGGAGAAACCTTTATTACTGAAATGTCAGATTACCAACATATCAATGGTGCATTTTGTCTTCCGGAACACAGAGGCAAAAACCTATTTCAGAATTTACTGAACTTCATGATTTCAACTCTGAAAGCAGAAGGGTATACTCGGCTCGGCGTAGATTTTGAAAGCATCAACCCTGCCGCATACGGATTTTGGCTCAAATACTTTACTGCATATACCCATGGTGTTGTCCGCAGAATTGACGAGTTGATTGTTGAAAATAAAAACAGAATATAACGGTGGTTCCTGAAAGAATGTAGAAACAGAGTTACATAAAGAAAACACACACTGCCGGTATCCTGCTAAATAGATGTGTAAAAATTGTATATTAGACTATATTAATACAAACATACCAGACCATGCACAATAACTTCTGACATAATGTATGTTTTATTGGATGAAATGTATATATTTTATGGGATCATTATCAATCTGATTCTGATTCCTCAGCCTCAAAGTATTTTAGTTAACATATTTAAGGAACATATTCCACATATCAATTTCTTTAAGAAGTAAATACCTACATTTTTCGTTGAGATCACTAATAAGCGATTTTTTATATTCCGAAAGATAGATCTTTACCAGTTTGTTCTTAACTATAGTCCATCCATCTTGCAATTCTTTACAGCATTTTAACAGAAGGTTACCATATGCAGGGTTACTAATTCGATCATCAAATTCCTGTATAAGCATTTGGTTTGCTATATGTCTATTTACTATTTGAAAGATTTGAGTACAAATAAGGTCACACATATGACCTTCAATAAAATCTTTTTCATGCAAATCCCAAAAAGTTACTGTTAATTTTTTGCTGATCTCATTAATCAATCTTCGGGCATTATCTTTTACCTCATGAATTGATAACTCAAACCTCTCTATATTCTTGGATATCTTACATATATACCCACTGGGTTTTTTGGGATAATGTTTTATTGCTTTTATTAATCTTTCCTCTGGAACTTCAAATTCATCAAATCCGTTAAAATTATCATCAAAAACATATAACACTCTTTTTTCATCATTAAAACCATTAATAAAAGAATAATGATCCCAGTGGTGTTTATTCCAACAAACACTATTTGGAACCCAATAAAATAAATCAACTCCAATCAAGATTATCTTGTTCTCCTGTATTAGTTCCTTCAATATATCAAAATAATTATCTCCATGATTAAAATTAAATGGTTTTTGCTCAGAATACAGCATATTATGGTATAGATCATAATATTTGGCTATGGGTTTAACCGCCAAACTAATATACTTCGTCTCATTAGGTGTCTGCATTTCATTAATGAGATACGAGTAGTCATTCAGTAGCGCAGCATACTTGTAGCTGCTTTCAAATGAAGTTAACAGTGAAAAGAGTGTGTTATATGCACAATTTATCCAAAAAGTTTTAAACGGCGTATAATCCAACTTTAATTCCATAATGCCCCTCCAGTAAAAAGGCGAATTTATCTGCTGAAATTTTCACGCTTATATTTTATTCAATCTCTAATGAAAATAGGACAAGTACAGTACGCTTCTTGTGTCTGGCAATCTTTTATGTGAAAAATAAAAAAGCCAACACATTGTGCTGACTTCTTTGTTTCTGGAGCCCTCAACCGGAATCGGACCGGTGACCTCATCCTTACCATGGAATAGCTCTAAGCCATAATAAATCCTTGAAATGCCCTGAAAATAAAGGGTTGTGTATTTTTATTTTTAAGTTTATGTAGCAATTTGTAGCAATTATCAATTTACCGCCATATAGTATACCTGCTAAACCCGCTGATGTTTTTTATTGGCGGGTTTTATATACTGATGTATGATTCTCAAAAGTTTATATTCTACATTGAGTTTTCACATAGATGAGAAAAATTCTTTTAATCCATCACTACTCCGCTACAAGAATAGCCCATACTTAATACTTCCGAAAAATGACTTTGGCTTCCCTACAACATAAGAGCAGGAAAGCCAATAAATCAAATAACTTATTTCTCGGGATTAATGGAGAAGTGTTAATCAAAACATACACATCTGTTAAACATTGTTTGCGTATAATCTTTAATATCATTTGGGTTAATCATATTATACTTCTCTTTGACTGCACTAAAGTAATCTCCGATCTGTTTCTTCGGAATGGTTCTGTCAGATGCTACTGCCTCGGGTAGCTCTCCTCTGGTTGACAACCATGGCGTTTCTGAGTGAGTAAACTTTTCAAGCACCTTTCCACTATAGCAACATACGTTTTTAATCACGCTATCCAAAATTGCTTTCTCGGACGATGAAAATACCGTATCATCAAATTCATCATTCCCTTCAATTGGATCAAATCGATAATCACGATACCTAAAATATATATCCCGATAGACAGGACCATGCACCCACGCTTCACATTCCTCAGTAAAGAGAAATTCTTTATAAAAAGCATAATAAAATCCCTGAATATAATACAATGCTTTCTGTAATGCTAATGGTGTTATGTCTTCACATTTACTCAGCAAATACTCAATTGCCAAATCTGTCTTTGTCTTTGTACTCTCAGTTTTTCCAGGAAGTCTATTCACTGCTCTTTTACTTTTCTCATAAGATGCTTCAGTCTTTAGATTACATTTATTCTTTTCTAATATTTCTGCATAATAGGTTGGATCATCATAATTCTTTTGTAGAATTTCTGAATACTGTAGCGGTAGGCAAGGGAACGGCCAATAGGTGGGAAGGTACCCTCGGGAGAAATGAGCCGTTCCAGAATCTCCCCATACCGTTTTGCTCTTTGCAGAACATGCGGTGTCATCATTTTCCACTCAGCATACTCATCTCCAACGGTTTGGAGGATATCTACCAGCATTGGTTGAATGACAAAGCTATTATAGTAGTCCCAATGGAACTCAATTCCGTCTTTATATAAACCGTCACCGGCATACCACTGTTCATGCTGCTTAAGGGCATAATCAATTCTCATGGGATCCAAGTCTTCACCCAAACGGTAGAGAGTGGCTTCAATCATGGCGCTAAACAGAAGCCAATTATTGGAATGAGGTTTCCTTGTCCGGGTTGCCTTTAGTCCTGCGACAAGGTTTCGCTTTACTCCGTCCTCCAGCTTGCCCCATAATTCGTTGGGAGCCCTTAAAATAGCATGGGCTAAAAAAGCACTATCTACAATTGGCTGGAAGCTGAAGCTGAAATTCACATAATCCGGAGAATCCGGATCGGTTGCAGCATCAATTGCAGCCCTTGATAGCCGGCAAAATTGATCCCTTAACTCCTTTTCTTCGCCACTTACGGCTGCGCATTCCAGCCAGGGTGCTATGCCCATCAGTGTTCTGGCGAGGGCTTCCAGATGGGAAAAGTGACTGCGATCATGCCGCTGATCGCCAACGCCTTCTACTGGCATCGTAGCCTTCAATTGTTTTTCTGCTAAAGCATTTAATACCGGATAAGATATTTTTCTCAGTACCTCTACCCAGTATTTTCTATCCTGTGTTCCTGCGTCCATCTTTGTCTCCTTGTGTATTACCTTATTCCTCAGCTTATCAGAGTTCCCATTTTGAGCACTGCTATGATAGCATGGCAGGCATAACTGAACCATAGACAATTTCACTGTATTTGTCTTATTTTATGATCAAATCGCATTATTTCGACAAACTTCATATAGTTCGAAAAGCGGGGGATTAAGAGTTGTGTTTCATTGATAATGAAAAGGGACTGTCTTATCCTCTTGCGATTCTAAGACAGTCCGTCTTTCATGAGATATGCCGGCCGGCTGTTGAAGGACGCCAGCATGCGTTATTTAGCTCTCCAAGCCAAAAATACGCTAAGTGGTGGGGGACAGCCGGCAGCCTTGTTTTGTCACTCAGCTATTTTAATGGTTGTGCTTTCGCCCAGCTTCATGCTGTCTTTCACCAGTGTACCCTGGATGATTGTGCTATCGGCTTTGAAAGTTCCGGGGCTGACGACGCGGGCGTAATAAACCAGCTCATCTTTGTTCTCCGAATCCCGGTACACATTAAAGGTTACCTTCTGGCCATCGGTATTTCTGAACCACCAGATGATTCCCTTTTCGGGACGGATGCCTGCCTGGTAGGGGTTTTCTATTGGCTTCAGACCGGAAGGAGCAAAGTCGGTGATTTCATAGAAGCTATCCATTGCAGTGGGGGCAATGTCCCAATCCAGTACAACCTTCACAATGTCGTTCTGTTTGAATTCGGTTGTTTCCTTGCCGGTTTTGTAGTCATAGTAGGTCCGCTTGATGGTCAGGGTTTCATCGGGCCGAACCTGCTTCACCAGTGGTGCTTCAAACACCGATACAACGGAGGCTTCGCCGGTGACCTTCGTAATTTTCAACTCGGACAGTCTTGTTGAAGGAATTGTAACGGTAATACCGCCACCATCCTTGAGGCTCTCGGTATAGGTCTTCCCATCATATTCGTAGGTGAATTCCGCATCCATATCGGGAAGCTTTTTGTATTCTTCCAGGACTGCCAGCAGCTTTTCGGCGTTTACAAGTACCTTTCTGGAATAATTGTTGATTACGTACTGGAACAAACCTTCCTTATCGGCTATATCCAGCCTTGAGGCGAGAACTGCCGCGAGGGCGGTGTTCTTCAGAATCACATCGGTGTCATCGGAATCCTTCACCCGGATATAGGGCTGTTTGTTCTCAAGCTTTGGTTTTATTGTATCGTGATAAATCCGGTGGGCGATGGTATCCTCTCCCAGAGCTTCAAAGGCCAGTGCGAGATACAGGCTGTCTTTTGTGCCAAGGTTCTGTACCTTGAGGGCATCGTTCAGGTTAACCAGCACAGGCTCTCCTAAAACGGCCAGACCGTATAGTGCGGGAGTGTTTACTCTGCCGGGTTCTGCAAATATCAAGGAGTAGTAGTACTGCTTCAGCATTGCAGCGCCGGCTTCGTCCTTCAGCAATGTGGCAAGCAGGGCAGATAACTCAGCATCGCTTTCCGAGTAAGGGAGAATGCCATAGCCGCCATCAGATTTTTGATATTGGGTTAAGTCTACCTCACTGATTTCTATCCATTGTTTTCTATCCGGGGCGATTTCGTCCAGCAAAAGCTTAGCCTGATAAGCGATATACTTTTGATCAAGACGGCTTCCCCCGCTGTACAGCAGGCTGTATAATACAGGGACCAGCTTGCCGCGGCCTTTATCGGTGAAGATCAGGGTGGTTAACCCATCCTCTCCACCTTTGAGGGTCATATTTGCTTTCAGGGTTTCTGTAACCGCTTCTTCGATTTCATGATAGGTATCCACGACCCGGATGGTTCTCTTGATTCCATCCGACAAACCGCTATCCGTGATTGCTTTGATTTCAATATCATACACGCCGGCTTCAAACTGCCATAGCGGTATATTCGTGCGTTCAAAGGCTTTACCGGTTGCCGTTTGCTTGTAGTCAGGCATTTGCGGACTGGTAATCTGCCAGGTAACGATTTCGCCTTCCTTCAGGTCATTTCCATAGCTGGTGACACCGAGGTAGGGGAAATCACCGGTTAAGTAGGTAGTATTGAGGCTGTCGTTGATAAAGAAGGGGAGAGTTACCTTCAGGCTGGCTTCTCCGGTTCCGCCGTACAGGTCTGGAGAGATGCCCGCAAGGGTTACCTTCCAGGAAGTAACATTGTCCGGGAGCTTGAAGGAAACGGTTCCTGTCCCGTCCTCGGCAAGCTCTGCCATGCGGAAGAGTGCCGTATCTCTGAAATCACTTCTCACCTGAACCTCATCCATATCATAAGATGCACCGGTAAAGCGGACGTTCATGTTTGGAGCTGCTTCCGCGGTTTTCGGTACAGCCATTCCATCGTCCATTGCGCCGTATAAAATGCCGCCTAAGCCTCTGACTGCGCCGGATCCGGTATTATGAGAGGCGTATGAATAGCCGACGCCGTTACCTAGCCACTGGTACAGGGTATCCAACACATTCACATATTGATGGGATATTTCAAGCATCGCCTCATCAATAATGGCCAGGTTGATACGGGCAGCAACCGGCTTGCCGTTTTCATCCTTCGCGGTTATTTTAACGGTAACAGTGTCGCCAGGGCGGTAAGCGTCCTTGTCTGCTTCCACCTGAATGTCAATTTTCTTCGCATCGGTGTCATAGCGGATATTCTCAAAACCGGCTGAAATATAGGTTTTTCCTGTAAATTGCACTGCACCGATATAAAAGTTTGGTATGGAGGCTGCTTCAAATTTGGTTTTATATTCGGCACTGCTTTGCACCTTGTAATTCGTGATTCCCCTTTGTGCTTCCATAAACAGGACAGACTTCGGAGAAACAGCTTCTTCATTGTTCATGAACGTGACGGTCACGTCATCGCCCAAACGGTACTTATCCTTGTCGGATTTCAGGTGATACCAGTCATACTGGGTATACAGCATTTCCGGGCTTTTTACATAATAGTTCGACAGATACACATCACGGGTCATCTTCCGGCCATTTCCATCCTGCCAGGTTAATTCGGCAGTGTAATAGCCTTCTTTCGGGTCATTCAATGTAAAGGTTTTGGTAGCAATACCCTTTTCATCGGTTTTGAAAGAAAAGCTTTCAACTGTTTTTCTGCGTTCTTCATAACGGTACCGCTTGTTGACAACCTTGTTGATGTAATCATATTCTTCACCGTCTTCAATCTTTTCGTACCAGTGATAGATGATTGAACCGGAAATTGTTTTATTCGCGACAGGTTTCCCTTTATAGTCCGGGTACTCGGTTATTTTGTCGGTGCTGTTGATATTGGTCAAGTCAACCTCGTTCACCGTAGCCTTCAGGGTTGTTTTTCCATCCTTATCGGTTTCGGATTCAAAAGCTGCATAGATATCATTGATGAACACGCGGACATTGTCAAAACCTCTGATCATTCCGCTTTCAGGCAGGGATGCGTTCGCATTCAGATAGATATATTGCTCACCCTGTGCCTTATCGTCATTTGTTTTTGCTGTAAACGGAACGGTGAGTTTACCGTCGGTTCCGGTTTTCACGGTGTTGGAAGTATTTTCAAAGGAGTATCCGCCCAAATTATAGGAAACATCCAGGAAGGGCAGTGGGGTACCGTCAAAGAATGCCGGAGTAATGGTAAAGTTTACGGTTTCACCGAGAAAGATAGCTTTTTTATCTTTGCCAACCGTCATTTTATAAGCCGGTTTTACATAATTTTCAACCGTGATATAATGGCTGTTGATGACGGTGTCATCCAGCTTGACTGTAATCTGGTAACCACCAGGGGACAGCTTTGGAAGCTGGAAGCTTCCGTCAAAGAAACCATTTTCGGCAGAAACACTGATCGTTACCAGCGGCTTTTGTATGGAAGGAAGGAAATAGCTCAAAAACCTTGCTTCAGGTATACCCCAGTAACCGCCCTGAGCGATTTCCAACGTTACTTTTGACGGAGATGTGCCGTCATAACGGTTTTGCAGGAAGCCCCAGAATTGAACCAGATCATCGGGCTTATACAAACTCCTGTCGGTTTGGAAGTAGCGCCAGTAATCCTCGGCTTGCTCTAATCCGGAATCTCTCCAGTAGATTCTGTATCCGCTGTTGACAAGAATCAGTTTTTCTTCCCCGGACGATACGGTGTAATATTGCAATTCGTAAGCACCTGTATCTTCATTCAGCTTTTGCTCAACCGTATCAAAGGTTACGACACCGGATGCATCTGTTTTGAAGGTTGTGTCCACCCCATTGATGGAAATCTGCGCATCGGCGACCGCTTTTCCGGTTTTCAGGCTATTCACCCAGAATAAGGTTTTGGTATTGCTCTCGGTAAAATAGGCCGACAGATCGGTGGATTGAACCAGGGCTTGCGCTGTCATAC
>JAAYJG010000434.1 GCA_012523055.1 Ruminiclostridium sp.
AATCTCTTTGCACTGCATTACATTCTATTACGGAATGCGAGATCAACAGTACAAACTGAGCAGGCGATGAACCTTTCAACAAGGTACATGGGGCCGGGCCACCTGACAAGTGGCAACAGATTGCAACCAAATGCACATCTGTGGGACAGTAGTATGTTCCATAGGTGTGCTTTTTTATACCTGATGGAACGACCTTGAGTACAGTGCCATAAGAGAAATCAGACGCTGCCGGAAGGCGAAAACGGAGGATTCTTTTATGACAGACAATAAACAGGTGGTGGGGTTAACTTCCGCCGAAGTGAAACGATTGCAGCAGCAATACGGCAAAAATGAACTGACGCCGCAGAAAAAGGAAAGCTTTTTTAAGAAAGTTCTTCACATTCTCTGTGAGCCAATGTTTCTTTTACTGATTGTAGCTGCAATTATTTATTTTATTCTTGGTGAACCCAGAGACGGCGCGATTATGCTGATTTTCGTCATCGGCATTATCAGTATCGATGTTATTCAGGAATGGAAAACAGACAAAACCCTGAATGCCCTTAAAGATTTATCGGCGCCTCACGTTACGGTTGTCAGGGATGGAGAGGAGACGGTAATTGCCAGTGCCGATCTTGTTCCCGGCGACCTGATGCTGATCCATGAAGGCGTAAAGATTCCCGCAGATGGGAATGTGGTTAAATGCAATGATCTTTGTGTGGATGAATCTTCACTCACCGGTGAGGCTGAAGGTGTTTGGAAAGTCACCGTTGAAAACGCCGATCCTCAAAGTGATTACTGGCGTAAGGATTATTGTTATGCCGGAACGCTTGTTACCCAGGGAACAGCGACCGTATTGGTTGATAAAATCGGTACGCATACAGAGTACGGAAAAATCGGAATGAATGTAGCCGCTGCTCCCGATGATCCAACGCCTTTGCAAAAACAGACAGGCAAGCTGGTTAAAACTTGTGCCGGAATCGCAGCTGTATTATTTGCATTGGTAGGCGTGGTTACCTGGTTCAATATACCAGATCATGATTTTAAAGACCGTATTATTGAAAGCATCCTGGCCGGCATCACACTTGCTATGGCAATGATCCCAGAAGAGTTTCCTGTCATTTTAACGGTATTCCTTTCGATGGGTGCATGGCGGCTGGCAAAGAAACAATCGCTTGTACGCAAGCTGCCTTCCGTGGAAACCCTTGGCTCTGTATCCGTGCTCTGTGTGGACAAAACGGGGACCATTACGATGAACCGTATGACTGTGCAGGAAACATGGGCCCTGGATGGTGACGAACATACCCTTATCGAAACAATGGGGCTTGGTTGTGAAACAGATGCCTATGATCCTATGGAAAAGGCAATGCTTGCCTGCTGTGACAGCCGTGGAATATCAAAGGAACATCTCTTCAAAGGCGAGTTGATCAGCGAGTATGCCTTTACCAACGAACTGAAGATGATGGGTCATGTTTGGCGCAGAAACGGCACGATAATCATTGCTGCGAAGGGTTCTCCGGAAAAAATACTAACCATTTGTGATTTAACGGAAAAAGATAGAGAAATCGCTGAGCATAAGATTCTTGAATTATCCAGAGAAGGGCTGCGTGTTATTGCGGTAGCTGCCGCTGAACCTGCTTCAGAGAAGGAGATCCCTTCAAGCATTACCGAATGCAGGTTGAAGCTGTGCGGTCTGATCGGTCTGGCTGACCCTCCGCGCGAGAGTGTTAAATCTGATATTGAACAATGCCGAAAGGCCGGCATCCGCGTCGTGATGATCACCGGGGACAACGGAATTACCGCCTCTTCCATAGCCAAAAAAATCGGAATGGAGCACAGTGATAATATCATAACCGGTGATATGCTCAATGAGATGACCGATGAGGAATTACGGGAAGCAGTCAAAAAGGTGTCTATATTCTCCCGGGTTGTTCCGGAGCATAAAATGCGCATCGTGAAAGCATTTAAGGATAATGGCGAGATCGTCGCGATGACAGGCGATGGCGTGAATGATGCGCCAGCCTTGAAATACGCTGATATTGGCATCGCTATGGGCAAGCGCGGCAGTGAGGTTTCCCGAGAGGCTGCCGATTTGATTTTAATGGATGATAACTTTACGACCATTGTTGAAACTGTCAAGGATGGCAGAAGGATCTATGATAACATCCGAAAAGCGGTTGGATATGTTTTTACAATTCATATTCCAATTGCGTTAACCTCGCTGCTGGCTCCTATTCTGGGAGTTGCACCGAACGCGCTGATGCTTTTACCGCTGCATGTTGTTTTGCTGGAGCTTCTGATCGACCCGACCTGCTCCATTGTATTGGAACGCCAGCCAGCTGAAACCGACATTATGACGCGCAAACCCCGGGATCCGAACGCCAGGCTTTTAGACATACAGACTTTACTAAAAAGTATAGTTCAGGGGCTTGTAGTTTTTGCCGCATCCTTTGGAGCCTATTACACCGTGCTTGGCAACGATCCGTCCAATGCGCCCATTGCCCGTGCAATGGGGCTGACCATCATCATGCTTTCCAACCTGTTCCTGGTTCAGGTAAACAGCTCCGACCATGATTTTGTATTTCAGTCATTTATCCGACTTTCGAAAGACTGGGTTATGTGGGCAGTGAATATCGGTACGTTATTGATGCTTGCCATCATTCTCTATACACCGCTTTCAGGCTTTCTGAAATTAGCGCCGCTTTCAGCCGGGCAGTTTTTCACATCAGCAGCTCTGGCAGCGGCGGCAGTACTTTGGTATGAGATTGTTAAGTTGATTAAGCGGTTGAAGCGCGCACAACCATGAGTTGATGAAAAACAACTGTGATAATCAGGAGGGAACCCATGAAAAGTAACAGTAGTTATGCCGCGCAGAAAATACTCGCCTCAGAACTGGAAGAAGTAGACGATCGGGGCAATAAAACGATAGGCAGGCATATACGGTGTAACATTCTGCCGGGTTATGCCTGCTACCGGGCTATGCTGGATGCGGGAATAAGCAGTACTGAAGCTGTCGCTTTTGCAAGAACCGAGCTTTGCAGAAGTACGGAGCGGATGGCAAAACTGAGTAAGAGGTTGAGCACGAAAAAATATACTTATGGATTGTTCCGTATTTTTATGAAGACGGTACTAAAATATGGCTACCCAAAACTAGGGTGGACGATAGTCTTTCTTGAAAACAATAAACAGAGAATCCGGTTTGACATAACCAGCTGCCTGTATTGCGAAGAACTGCAAAAACGCGATGCATTGGAGCTTTGCCCGGCATTCTGTGATACGGATGTGGCAAGCTATTCACCGCTTGCCCCTGCTGTATTGTTTAAGCGTGAAAATACTTTCGCGTTAACAGGTGTTAAGTGTGATTTTTGCTTTGAAAAAGGCACTGTGACGAAGTAAAGCAGACAGCCTGTGGTATGAGGTGACATTATAAAAAAAATAATTTATCGGTTGACGATGATGAGAAGCCGAAATATATTGATAAAAAAGTATGGTAAGTCCTTTTGGAATAATTTCAAGAATCTTTCGGGGAAAAAGTTGGTTGTAATCCTCCCGCTTACACCGGATATCGGCAAAAGCCTCTTTTCTTTCAGTTATCAGTTTGGCCCGGCGTACATTGCATGGTATTTAACCCTTTTGGAGATGGGACATCAGCAACAGGAAGCATGGGAAGTTATCTGGCTGATGAACGAGAAAATGGTGACAACAATCCCGAGGTTTCTACTACATATTACTGGAAAAATATATATCAATGGTTTCCGAAAAGAAGCCGCCGCTCATGTTGAACGCCAACGGCATAATGAGCTGCACCCCTATGATTGGCGGGTTACATACCGTGAAATCAATGCGAATACCTTTGAATTGGATATCACGGAATGTGCTTTGAAGAAATTAGCACATGATTTTCATGCGGACGGTCTGCTGCCCGGTATCTGCCGAATGGATTATCTGCTTTCTCATTTGATGGGGAATGGGTTTGAACGCACAAAAACACTGGGCGATGGCGATGACTGCTGTAACTGCAGATATCATATCGAAGGATCATGTGAGTGGTCGCCCGAAAAGGGTTTTGAAGATAGACGGTAAAAATGCGGATATTAATTTATGGCGCCGGTGTTATCGGCAGTATTTTTGCGGGAAAACTTGCTGTATCCGGTGAGGATGTTACGGTTCTGGCACGCGGTAAACGAGTTGAAGAGCTGCAGCAGTGTGGGATTATTTTGACCACGGCTGATTCAAATCATGATGAAGCCATTCCCGTGAAAGTAATTGAGCATCTGGCACCTGATGATTTATTCGACTATATCATTGTTGTGATGCAAAGGACGCAGGTAGATAGTGTTCTACCCATTCTTTCGAAAAATTGTTCAAAGAATATCGTTTTTGTTGTCAACACTGCCGCCGGAT
>JAAYJG010000435.1 GCA_012523055.1 Ruminiclostridium sp.
AACTACCGGTTCTCCGCCTTCCATGACGGCAACGCAGGAATTGGTGGTTCCCAAATCTATTCCGATTACTTTTGCCATAATCAATCACTCCTAATTCAATATTTAAAGGTCAAAGAATTTCGTTTTTGTTGGTGTCTCTTTTAATTGGCCACCTTCACCACCGAATGGCGGATCACAATTTCGTCCCTGTAGATATAGCCCTTGCGGAACTCCTCGATAATCTCGTTATCACCATAGGAATCATCCTCCACATGCATCACGGCTTCGTGAAACTCGGGATTGAATTCTTCCCCGATGGTTTCGATGGGCTTGACTTTCAAATTGGTAAGCACATCTTCAATCTGCCTCTTGATCAACTGCACACCGTCCCGGATACCCTGTTCGCCGGATTCACAAGCCTTCAGCGCCAGATCGATATTGTCCACAACGGGTATGAATGCCGCTGCAACATCTGCTACCGACGATGCATAGAGCCTTTCCTTTTCCTTTACGGTTCTTTTTTTGTAGTTGTCAAACTCGGCAGCAAGGCGTTGGAATTGATCCTTCAGCTCTTTGAGCTCTTCATCCTTTTTCTCTAACTGGTTCTCCAATTCGGCGGTTTCGGAATTTTCAGGCACCGTTTCCTGTATTTCCTCCAGAACCTGCTCCTGTTCTTCTTCCTGTTTCAGTTCCTTTTCCTTCCCCGTCTTCTTCATTCGGTTTCATCCTTCCGTTTCATGATAGCTTACTCATCGCTGAGTATTCTGAGAATTTCACTATTGATTAGCTTTTGGATATAGCGCATGGACGATACCACCTTCGCATAGGACATTCGAGTGGGGCCAATGATTCCCAGTGCTCCGGCCTCGGTGTCTCCAAGGCTGTAGGATGCAGTAACAAGACTGCAGTCGTGCATCGTCTCCAGCGGGTTTTCCTTCCCGATTTGAACATTCAGGTCGGACTTTCGCATGGCAGCGTTCATCAGCGCCTTGATGACCTCCTGGTCATTGAACAGCTCGAGAACCTCCCGCACCTTCAGCAGATCATTGAACTCGGGATGGTTCAGCAGATTCATCGTTCCGTTCATGATCAGCTCGGATTGATCAATTCCCTTCAGGCACTGTACAACCCCATCGAGAATAGAAGCCGCTGCCTCAGCATTTATTCCCGTTTGTCGTACAATATCGTCAATATCGGGATACTGGATACCTTGCGTCATTTGTCCGTTCAGCTTCTCATGAAGATAACTGGACAGCTTGAGCAAAATGTCGGAAGTGGTTTCAGTCTCCAGCCGTACAACACGGTTTTTCACAATACCACCGCTGCTAACAACCACAACCAGCGCTTTTTTGTCATCCACCGGAACAATCTGTACCGTCTTCAGCATCACCTGGGTGAGGCTTGGTGAGATTGCGATGGAGGCGTACCCGGTAAACATGGAGATAATATTGGTAGCCCGATGAATGAGGGCATTGATTTCATTCATGCGCAGTTCCATCACGGTTCTGATCTGCGCGATCTCTTCCATGGCCAGGGTATGGGCCTGCATCAGATGATCGACGTAAAAACGGTAACCCTTGTCGGAGGGAACCCTGCCGGCGGAGGTATGTGGCTGTGTGATATACCCCATTTCCTCGAGATCGGCCATTTCATTGCGGATCGTAGCAGAGCTGAGTCCAAGCTCATACTTCTTTGATATTGTCCTGGAACCCACGGGTTGTGCTGTCTGAACATAATCATCGATCAGTGTCTTTAAAATTTGCATCTTCCGTTCGTTTAATTCATCATCCCAGAACATCATTCACCTCCGGTTCATGTCGAAAAACCGTTTCCGCTTTGACCTCCATGCCTTTGTTTTTTTGTTAGCACTCTCACGTGTCGAGTGCTAAAACCTATAATAAAAATACCACCCTCCATATTATTTGTCAAGAGGGTGGTTTCTATTTTAACCATTTTCTAATATTTCAGACCTTGTTGCTACAGGGACAAAAGTATTTTAACCTTGCAGCCGTCGGTGTCCAGCTCTTCATATTCAAGCCTGCCGTTCAGCTTGCGAATCTTTGCCTGAACCTGTTCGAGCTTCCTGTTTCGCTCAGGCAGCAAGGGTATTTTATTATTGGTTATCTCAATAATGGCCGTATTCTCCTTTTTATAAGCCACTACTTCTATATTACCCAGCTTCGACTTGTCATTTTGCTCTTGCGCGGAAAAGCCTGTCAACATGAATTCCACGATCTCAGCCAGTGGGACGATGACATCCTCCGCAACTTCCTTGCTTAACTCGGTGTTCTCCCCAATGGTGGAAAACACCACATGAAGACCGGCATCCTCTATCATGGCCTTCACCGCGCGGCTAAGTTTCTGGAAGGATTTTTTCAGCGGAACCATGCGCAGCTCGCCAAGGATTTTACGTATATCCATGGACATGTTCTCAGCCCGGTTCAACTCAACGGATATGGAGTCGTTACTGCCAAAGCGCAGAACCGATTCGTGATGCAGGTCATTTTGGATGCTTGTCAGCGCAACCACAATATCCAATATTTCGTCCAGCCGCTTGATGGGAATATGCACAAGCTGCTCCACGTTTTCGTTCCTGATCTTTTGAGCCCGTATAGCTTTGATCAGTTCGCCGGCATCCACCTTTTTTTCACGCATGGCTATTTCGCCGAATTTCATTTTATGGTAAATGTCGCTTTGTTTTTTCAGTACATCCTCCACATCCTGCTTCCCTATTGCCCCCTCTTCCATCAGAATCTCGCCGATTTTGTTTTCCGGCGGCTTGACGGGTTGTTTCACCTCAAGCATGATCTCTTCACGAAGCTGTTGAATATTGAGGATATGTTGCTCAACCTCGCCCTGAAACTTGGTATCACGCACGAGTTGCTCATTATTGCAGATCTTCCTTAAAAAGAGAATGGTCTGTAAAAGCACATTAATAATCGTTCTTGTGGTTTGGATGCCGAACTTCCGGCATGCTTCAATCAATCTTTCAGTCTGTTCGGTAATCTGCGTGGCGAGGCCCTCTTCAAGAAATCCGGTTAATCCCTTTATGGTGTGAAAATTGCAGTATACTGCATTCAAATACTCAGGATTGTGTGGATCAACCTCAAGGTTCACCAGCTCCAGCTCTATGGAGTCAAGGGTTTCAAGGATTTCCTGAATAAAATCCTTCATGTAACTTTCCTGTATCTCCTTCAGCCCGATTTTTTGCTCATGAAGCCTGTTTTGATCGATCTGTTCCATATGAACTCCCCCTTTTCTTTCTGCAGCACACTGTTCCGGCGGATCATATAAACTCCATCCATACCTGGTTCGCAAAATCCAGCCCTTTTTTTGTCAGCCGCAGCATTTCTCCCTCTTTGACTAACAGTTGCCTGCCCTCCAGTTGCCTTATGGTGTCTGAGTAATGGTTGATTGCTTCCCGCCCGAATTCATTTTCAAGGCTTGTCAGAGAAATTCCCTGAATGAGCCTGAGCCCAAGGAAAAACCTTTCGGATAGCTTTTCGCTTTTCCCGATTGTTTCCCGGGAAAACCACGGTGACTCATTTTCCCTGATTTTTCGGATATATTCCAAAGGGTCCCCAACATTTGCAACTCTTTCATCATGGAAGAAAGAACTGGCCGAAGCTCCAAACCCAAGATAGGGCTTACCGGTCCAGTACTTTAAATTATGCCTGCTCACGTAACCCGGTCTGGCAAAATTGGAAATCTCATAATGGCAGTACCCGTTTTCGCCAAGCCTTTGAATGGCCCTGTGATACATCTCCCGCTCCAGGTCTTCATCCACATAAGTTAGTTCCCCATTTTTTTGCAGTTCAAACCATGGGGTGCCTTTTTCTATTTGCAGACTGTATGCAGATATATGGTTCATGTTGTTCCCGGTTGCAAACTCCAGGGTTTCAAGCCAGTCATCCATGGTTTGACCAGGTAAGCCAAATATGATATCGGTATTGATGTTCCCGATGCCAACCCCTCTGACAAGTTCGATGCTTTTCAGAAACATTTCACGTGTATGAATACGACCCATGGATCGAAGCAGGTGATCCTGTGCCGCCTGCAAGCCCAGGCTGATTCGGGTAACACCTGTATCTTTCCAGGCCAGGGCTTTTTCATGGTTGATCGTACCTGGATTGGCTTCCAGGGTGATTTCAGCATCCGCGGTTATTTTTAGAACGCTTCTCAGTGTACGGATAATGCCAGTTACATCCTCTGCGGAAAGCAGGGATGGCGTGCCCCCTCCGATAAAAACAGAATCTGCGGAAAGGTTCCCGTGTTCCGCTGCAAACCTTTCCATCTCTTTGCACACTGCAGAGGCATATTCGTGAAATATACCTTCAAAGCCGGGGAAAGAGGGAAAATCGCAGTAATTGCATTTTTTTACGCAGAATGGGATATGAATGTAAACACCTACTGGCTCCATGCTCATCCCCCATGATGAAAAATTTATCCTTTCGGAATGTTTCTGGTTTGCATAACCAGACCTTCCGAGCCGGCTCCTCAGAGACCGTTCGGAATGTTTCTAGTTTGCATAACCAGACCTTCCGAGCCGGCTCCTCAGAGACCGTTCGGAATGTTTCTGGTTTGCATAACCAGACCTTCCGAGCCGGCTCCTAGGTATCCAGTTTCAAAACGCTCATAAAGGCTTCCTGGGGTAATTCCACGTTTCCTACCTGACGCATCCGCTTCTTACCCTCTTTTTGCTTTGCAAGCAGCTTTTTCTATCGGTTCATGTCACCGCCATAGCCTTTTGCCAATACATCCTTGCGGTAGGCCCTGACTGTTTCGCGTGCGATGACCTTTGCACCGATGCAGGCCTGAACCGGGATTTCGAACATTTGCCTGGGGATCGTATCCTTCAGCTTCTCAGCCATTCTCCTGCCACGGGAGTAGGCCTTGCTTTCATGAACGATAAAGGATAACGCATCCACAATTTCGCCGTTCAGCCGGATATCCAGTTTCACCAGATCGGACTCTTTATAGCCTTTCAGCTCATAATCAAAGGATGCATATCCCTTCGAGCGCGATTTCAGCGCATCAAAAAAATCGTAGATGATTTCATTCAGCGGCATGTCATAGGTCAGAACGGTACGGGTGCTTTCAATGTATTCCATTCCAATATATTCGCCGCGGCGATCCTGGCAAAGCTCCATGATGCTTCCCACATATTCGGTGGGCGTCATGATCGATGCTTTGACCACAGGCTCTTCCATCATCTCGATGGCGGCCGGATCCGGCAAATTGGTGGGGTTGTCTATCTGAACCACTTCACCGTCCAGTTTGGTAATGCGATAAATAACACTGGGGGCTGTGGTGACAAGGTCCATATTGAATTCTCTTTCGAGACGCTCTTGAATGATCTCCATATGCAGAAGGCCTAAAAAACCGCATCTGAAGCCAAATCCAAGCGCTGCGGAGGTTTCGGCTTCAAACAGCAGCGCTGCGTCGTTCAGCTGCAGCTTTTCCAGTGCATCTCGCAGATCGGCATATCTGGCGCCATCCGCCGGGTAAATACCACAAAACACCATGGAAACCGCTTTTTTATAACCCGGAAGCGGTTCTTTCGCCGGGTTTGAAGCAAGGGTAATGGTATCCCCAACCTGTGTGTCCCGCACATTCTTAATGCTGGCACAGATGAAACCCACATCTCCGGGATAAAGCGCTTCAGTGGAAACCAGGCCTCCGGGACGGAAATACCCGATATCGGTGGTGATAAATTTCTTTTTGGTGTGCAGCATCAGAATTTCCTGGCCCACCCGAATACTGCCCTCCATGACGCGGACATGGGCGATAACGCCTTTATAGTTGTCATAAAGAGAATCAAAAATCAACGCCCGCAGCGCCGCGTTTTCATCCCCGGCTGGCGGCGGAATGACCTGAACAATGCTTTCCAGAACCGCTTCAATATTGATGCCGTTTTTGGCTGAAATTAACGGAGCCTGGCTGCAATCCAGGCCAATGATATCCTCGACCTCCTGCTTCACCTCTTCAGGCCTTGCACCGGGAAGGTCGATCTTGTTGATCACCGGAAGAATTTCCAGATTATGCTCCAGCGCAAGGTAAACATTGGCAAGGGTCTGCGCTTCAATTCCCTGGGACGCATCCACCACCAGAACAGCGCCTTCGCAGGCGGCTATGCTCCTGGAAACCTCATAGTTGAAGTCCACATGGCCGGGTGTATCGATCAGGTTCAGAATATATTCCTCACCGTCGGAAGCTTTATAGATCAAACGGGCAGCCTGGGCCTTGATGGTAATCCCCCGCTCGCGCTCCAGATCCATCGTATCGAGGATCTGCTCCTCCATTTCGCGCTCGGTCAGAACCCCGGTTTTCTCCAGAAGCCTGTCGGCCAGGGTTGATTTTCCATGATCAATATGGGCGATGATACAAAAATTTCGAATTCTCTTTTGTCTTTGTTCCGGCATATAGTTACCCCGTGCAGTTTTTTCAACTCTTTTTTGAAATTATACCACAGGGTTTCCTCCGTTGTATAGAGAAGAATCATCTTGATTAATTCATACCCAGCATCGTCTCTATAAAAATGCCATAGCCCTTGGACGGATCGTTCACAAGTACATGGGTAACGGCACCGATCAGGCGTCCGTCCTGAATGATGGGGCTACCCGACATCCCCTGTATAATTCCCCCGGTCTCATCCAGAAGGCGGGGGTCGGTGATCTGCAGAATCATGCTTTTCGGGCCTGAAAGGTTCTTTTTGGCCACCTTCTGTATTTCTACCTGAAATTCCTCAACTTCTTCGCCATGAATGTTGGAAAGAATGATGGCAGGCCCTTCCTGAATGACGCTCCTTGTTCCCACGGGATACAGTTTTCCCGGCAGCTCGTCAGCTATGTTCTTTCGGATCTGCCCGAATACACCAAAAGCGGTGTTCCAATATATTTCTCCGATGACCTCGGGGCTGTCGAGGAAATCCCCCTGTAATTCACCCGGCATTCCCTGCATTCCTTTCTTAATCGCATATACAGAGGATTTCAGCAGCTCTCCGGATTCAACAGGCATCATAATCCCGGTATCAATATCGGTAATGCCATGGCCTAAAGCACCGAATCTACCGGTATTCCGCTCGATATAGGTCAGTGTTCCGACCCCTGCCGTACTGTCCCTGACCCATAATCCCAGGCGGAACTTTCCGTCCTCAACACATTCAGCCGGCACCGCTTTCGCTGTTAGTAATCGGTTATCATGAATAAACCTGATTTCGACCTCCTTTGGTGCCGACTCTTCGATGGCTCTGGTTAAATCCTGGATGCTTTCAATTTTTCTGCGGTTTATCTCCACAATAAAATCCCCAGGCTCTATCCCTGTATCTTTTACGGGAATCTCTTCCCTGCCGTCGGGTGTCAGAACCCCGGAGGTTCCAACCACGAGAATGCCCTTGATGTACAACTTGATTCCCACTGTATTCCCGCAAACCAGCAGTTCTCTGACCGGGATTGCGTTTACCTCTATGTCCTTAATGGGTACAACACCAAAAAGCCGGAGATGGATCTTGTTCTGCCCATAATTCGTGCATTCCAGCGTATAGGGCATCATAAACAAGGAGCGCTCCGTGCTGCGCTTCTCAATGCGGATCCCGCCGTTTCCAGGCGACAGCTGCAGCTGAAAGGGAGAAAAAAACTCTACAAGGTATTCTTCTCCTGCCAGAACGGTCATTTGGTTTGGTGTGAAAGCGACGAGAGACAGGTATAAGGACATGCATAAAATGAGGAGAAGAAAGCTTACTCGAAGTAAGGGATTCCCTTTTCTGAATTTCATTTGGCACGCTCCAGTCATGATGATTTTGCAGCAGGACGCTCCTCCTTTTGTTTGTATAAGAGTTTGCGGCCTTTTGATCTTTTCCCGTATAGTCACTGAGTTTTCTGAGACTATCAGTACGGGTGTACTTAAGTTAACCTGAGCGTGAATAAATTATTCGATATGGATCGTTTCCAAAAGTTTCCCTTTTGACCTTTCAAAGTGAGAATCATATTCATGGCAGAAAAGTATGAATTGATTTACCTGGGAGTCGATGGATCAACCCAGCCAGTTGACAAGATCCATGGTGTTTTGGAAGCAGGAAGACTTTAAAAAATCGTCGCTGTACTTTTCCGAGCACAGCATCGGATGCCTGCTGCAGGACAGAACACCGTGGCTTATCATTTCGGCTTTTGAGATGGCCTCATTGCCCCATAAAAACCAGTTTAAATGCGGTCTTTGCGAGGAAATGTACGCGAAAAGCCTCCTGGAAAAAACCTCCCAGATCTGTCTGTGGCTATTGGGCCTGTTCATCTCACAGGTGAGGTAAGTGTTCAGAAACAGAACCCCCTGTGCTTCCAGGGAATCGAAAAGCTGCCGCGGTGGAAGCAACGGAAAGGAATGATCCTTTATCTCGGATAGAATTTGTGAGAATTTCAGAATGTCTTCATAACGGGTGATGCCCCGATAAGATTTGTAGATTAAACGGATCATGTTTTTCAACGAAACCTGGCGGAAAGGCTGATCCCATGATTGCAGTCCGCCCACCTCAAAGGATCTCCCGGTTGCGACGCCAGGCTGGAAATAGACATCCTGCCCGATGATGCACACCTTTGCGCTGTTCAAATCCCAGGTGAGAAACCGAAGGATTTTTTCCCGGGTCGGTGTGTAATTGAAACCGATTTGCCTGCCGATGGATTCAAGCATGGACAAAATCTCATCTGTGAGAAAGCCATTCCATGATGGCGATACGTTTTCAGGCAGCATGAACTGTTTCCCTTCTCTTGTGATGGCAGCTGCTTCAGGACGTTAATTTCTTCAGTTTAATGATCTGATCCCGCAGAGCTGCAGCTTTTTCAAACTGTAATTCCTTTGCGGCCGCTTTCATTTCCGCAGTCAGCTTTTCGATCTGCTGCTCGACGGGCACATCGCTCTCGGGCTCATTGTAAGCATCTATTCTGAACTCAAGCCCTTCCTCGGCCGCCTTAAGGGTTTCCAGGGTTCCATGCACCGATTTTTGAATGGTTTTCGGCGTGATCACCCACTTTTTATTGTGTTCCACCTGCAGATGCCTGCGGCGATTCGTCTCACTGATCGCCACCTCCATCGAGCGCGTGATGTGATCCGCATACATGATGACGCTCCCATTGACGTTTCTGGCTGCTCTTCCGATGGTTTGTATCAGGGATGTTTCAGAGCGCAGGAAGCCTTCCTTGTCGGCATCCAGTATGGCAACCAGCGACACCTCGGGTAAATCCAGGCCTTCCCGCAGCAGATTGATTCCAACCAATACATCAAAAACGCCCATGCGCAGGTCCCGAATGATTTGCATCCTTTCCATGGTCTCAACATCCGAATGCAAATAACGCACCTTGATGCCCACATCACCAAGATATTGCGTCAGATCCTCCGCCATCCTTTTGGTCAGCGTTGTGACGAGGACACGCTCACTGCGGGCAACACGAATGCGGATTTCCTCCATCAAATCGTCTATTTGTCCCTGGATCGGTTTCACAATCACCTCGGGGTCAATCAGCCCGGTGGGGCGAATGATCTGCTCTACCACAATTTTGGATCTTTCCCGTTCATACTTTCCCGGAGTGGCACTGACATAAATGGCTTGTTTGACCTTTTGTTCAAACTCCGCAAACATCAGCGGACGGTTGTCATAAGCTGATGGGAGCCTGAAACCGTA
>JAAYJG010000436.1 GCA_012523055.1 Ruminiclostridium sp.
GCAAAAACATCAATGTTTTTGTGTGTGACTTACGCGTTTTGTGTGCAACTAGTTCATAATTATCTCTGATAATTATGAACGGTCCGCGAGCATTTTATCAAATGCCCTTCAGTGGGGGATTGTACCCCCACTGAAGCAGAAATCGGTTTATCCCCCGACCCGCGTTTTTTAGCCCAAAGGGCTAAAAATACGCTATGAGGCAGGGGTCTTAGGAGCATTTGTTAAAACAGAACGAGGGAAAGCCACCCTCAAGAAACGGGTGAACCTTCCCTCCAACTTGCTCTGCTGTACATTCCCTTCATAGAACACTTGCACGTGTCAAAACACGAATGTATCAGTGATTTCGCAGGAACCGTCATTTTTTCAGAAATCATCCTGCGCGCCAAATTTTTAGTTCTACTGCTGTCAGCCCATCACAACAAGCACATTACAGCTTGTACCCTGTGGCAACAGAGGTATTTTATCACATTCAACATCGTTTACCAGCAGCTTTTGAATACCCTTGCAAACTCTGTTCGGGTTTCTTACTTCTATGTTGTATACTGCTCCGCGGAATTCCCGCATGGCGCGGAAACCGCTCCATTCGGATGGAATGCAGGGATCGACCACCAGCGAGTCATAGCCCGGACGAATTCCCAGAATATACTGGCTGGATGCGACCATGTTCCATGCTGCGGAACCTGAAAGCCAGGAGTTCCGGCCAACACCGAAATGGGGGTGCTCCTTGCCAAGGATGTTCTGGCAGTATACATAGGGCTCAACCTCCAGCAAATCTGCCTGCTGATTGCGCCTGCCGGGCAGCACCTGACGATAATACTGGTACGCCCTGTTTCCATTGCCTACCATGGTTTCGGCTACCATCGCCCAGGGGTTTGTATGCACAAAAATGCCGCCGTTTTCTTTCGCTCCGGGCGGATAGGTAGTGATGCCGCCCATGTCATCGTCATATTTGTTGAACCCGGGATATACCTTGACGATGCCGTATTCGGAATTCAGCCAGGTGTACACCGAATCAAGGCATTTTTTGCTGAATTCACCCTCTGCTACACAACCCATGATGGCCCATACCTGGGAATTGATAAAGATCTTCCCGAATTCATTTTCTTTTGAGCCAATCACTTTTCCGTTATCATCAAAGGCACGGATATACCATTCACCATCCCAGCAGGTTTTGGAAATGGCCGCCTTCATTTCTTCATACATCGCCTGATACCGTTCGGTGTCTTCCGTCCTGTTCAGGTACTTTGCCAGTTCTATCATCTCCAGGGCGGATCTGCAGAAAAGCATTGAGGTGAAGACGCTTTCGGCAATACCCTTGCCGGTGTCCAGGTTCAATGTATCGTTCCAGTCGGCTCTGCCGGCCAGTGCCAGCTGATGCGGCCCCTTCCAGGTGTTTGTGAACACAAGCGCTTTCTCCAGGTGCTCCCAAACCGTCGCCTGGGTTGTTTTATCATTGTAGACTACCGGTTCATTCAGGAAGCTGAAATCTCCGGTTTCCTTCACGTAGGCGTTCACGGCAAGTGCCAGCCACAGATGATCGTCGGAGTACCAGTCAAATTTCTTAACCGGCGCATCCCCTTGACCGCCCTCACCGGTTAACGGGAAGAACAGGTGATAGATCCTGCCGTCGGTATACTGGCATTTTAACAGCTTCACAATCAATTCCTTCGCCTCATGAGGAATTGTATGCATCACGCCAAGCGTATCCTGGGCACTGTCTCGAATTCCCATTCCCCTACCAAGTCCCAGCTGGTAAAGGGATACGAAACGAGACCAATTGAAGGTGGTCTTGCATTGATACTGGTTCCAGGTGTTTACAAACAGGTTCATTTCAGTATCGGGTGTGTCGACGGACAGCTTTCCGATGTAGCTGCTCCACTGATCCTTCAGCCTTTGAAGGGCTGCGTGGGCTGCACCTGGGTTCAAATAGCCACTGATCTGGTCTTTGATCAAGGCTTTGTCTTCGGAAAAGCCCAATACAAATACCATTTCATATTCTTCTTTTCCTTCCAGGCTTAGATCCACACAAAATGCGCCCACCCCATTCATGCGATAGGAAATGGAGTTGGAGCACATTCCCTGCTCTACCGCAACAGGGTTTGCTTCGGAGCGGTATTTGCCTATAAAGGATTCCAGGTTGGTGTCAAAGCTGTTGATTTCTTCTGCAGTGGCAAAGAACGCGGCCTCATTATTTACGTGATGGGGGTGCCAGGTGATGATGCCATCTTCACAGCGGCCTTGATTGATCTGCTGAACCCAGTCTACATTCTGCTGATCCATAATGGCCTGCCAGAAGCAAAATTCGGAATAGCTGAATACCTGCAGCGTTTTGCGTACATGGGTCAGGTTTTTCACTTTTACAAGCCAAATTTCAAAATCCCTGTCATCAGGAACAAAGTATGTAACCGATGATGATATTCCCTTATACTCCCCTTCCAGAACGGTGTAACCAAGCCCATGCCTGCAGGAATACGCATCCAGTTTTTTTTGCACGGGCTGAAATCCGGGGTTCCAATACTCACCGGTGATCGCGTCGCGGATGTAGATATATCGCCCGGGCCTGTCCATGGGGATGTTGTTGTATCGGTAACGAGTGACCCTTCTGTTTTGCGGATCCTTGTGGAAGCTGTACCCTCCGCCGGTGTTGGAGACTATGCCGCCGTACTTGCCGCTGCCAATATAGTTGATCCAGGGTGTCGGTGTATCGGGCCTGGTGACAACGTATTCACGGGCTTGTTGATCAAAATAACCATACTGCATATTCTGTTCCTCCATTTAAAAGAATACTGTTCAAAAATACTTGTATTGCTTTATGACGTTTTCCCACCACACCATATTTATAACGAGGCCCGATGGGCCCCCGCCCCACCTCTTAACGTATTTTCAGCCAAGGGCTGAAAAACGTGTGGTGGCGGGTACCGATTACCTTAATCAGGCGGCGAGCATATCTCCCGCCTCGATATAACGAAGCTGAAGCTTCGTTGTTGCAGTGTGATGGTTTTGCTAAAGCAAAACCTGCCGTTGCAAAAACGGTGTGGTGCGATTGCAAGCAATCGCTTCCGTTGTTATAAGCCTCCGGCCAAAAATACATCGCGTTTTTTGGCCTCCGGCCAAAAATACGTATTCATAAACATTATAATTCAACCCTTCACATAAGGCATGCA
>JAAYJG010000437.1 GCA_012523055.1 Ruminiclostridium sp.
CTCGGCTGAAGCCTGCGGTACACTCCCGACTTGCGCGTTTTGTGTGCAACTAGTTCATAACTATCTCTGATAGTTATGAACGGTCCGCGAGCATTTTATCAAATGCCAGGCTGCATGGGCGAGCAGCAAGCGAAGCTTGCGACCAACCCCTTCAGTGGGGGGTTATACCCCCACTGAAGCAGAAATCGGTTTATCCCCCGCCACGCGTTTTTTAGCCCAAAGGGCTAAAAATACGCTATGAGGCAGGGGTCTTAGGAGCATTTGATGAAACCTATCCCGCTGTGCCCGCAGAATCATTACTACAGGGTTAACAGGATTATGCCGGCAGCGGAAGCTCTGCTATGATGTTGAAGCCTTGCTCTCCATCTGAACCGAAGCTGATGCTTCCGCCAAGTTTTAAAACCCTTTGTTCCATGCCGGTCAGACCATATCCTTTGACAATTTCTACGCAGCCCTTCCCGTCATCGAAGATGTAAAGCCTGAGCGAATGCTGCAGGCATTTGATAATAATGCTCACCATTCGGGCTTGTCCATGTCGTATAGCATTGGTAATGGATTCCTGGCATATGCGATATATGGCCATCACTCTGGAGGCGTCAAGCTCGGGCAGATCTCCCGAAATAGTGTACTGCACATGGGTTCCCGAGGTATCATTGGTTTTCACCAAATAATTCATCCACTCGGAAAGCCCTCCCGAATTAAAAGATTCATTGTAGATTCCACTCAGACAGCTTCGAATATCATTTAAAGCCTGCCGTGACAGGGATATACTTTTATCCAGCGTATTTGCGATCTCTTCCTGGTTCTCATTCAGCTGCAACTTCATATTCTCAGCCAAAGCAACCAACAGTGTCAGGGTATGCCCAACGGTATCATGCACTTCCCTGCCCAATCGGTTTCTCTCTCTGGAAATTGTCAGTTCCTCGATGGTAGCTGATAATTCCTCCAGCCTTTGGTTGGCTTCTGTCAGCATACTGTTGGACAGCGTAAGCCTTTCATTGGCTTTTGTCAGCAAAAGATTCTTCATGTTGATTTCATCGAGCAGTTGCTGCTCTTCGCTGCGATCCTTTACGATGATCATACGTCCATTGGGGGCTTGTTTAAAGCCAGTCAACACTCTTGCCTCAATGTAGAGATCCATTTCGTTCAGTTTCAGATAGCCCGTTATCGGCTTCAATCCAGTGCCTCTTATAGCCTCAACCATTTCCAGATCCATTTCTGAGGCACTGGTCTTCTGAAAGTAATCGATAATTTTTTCCACAGGATCATAAATCTTTAACTGCATATCCGGTATGATGTGGGAGATTGCTTCGTTCATTCCCACCACCAACTCTTCATGATCAATAATGATCAAGCCCATAGCTGTATTTTCAATAAAATCTCTGGCAGCGACGGGGATCAGGTTCAAAAACCTTTTTTGATACACGGCCACCCCGAAGAAAATCATGGTAAAAAGCATCACATGGGAAGTAATATCCAACCCCCTGTTGGGAAAAACGTTGATAAGCATGAGGGCATTGGCCGCCATCGGAAGCAGAACAGCCATCAAAAGCCAGTTGCGTTCCCTGGAGTTTTTACCCAGCTTCTTTTTCATATTGGTAAACAGATAATAAGTACCAAACAGAATGCAGATGTACGATTCGGCTGTATGCACCCAGAATACAGGCCCTCTGAAGACTTTTGTCTTAAAAATAACTTCCCTGAAGAAAAGATGATGGAATTCATTGGTCACCATAAACATGTAACAAATCGCCGGAAATGTGAACAGCATCCATATGAACCCTTTATTATCCACCAGCCTGGAATGCACCGTGCTAAGACAGAAATACAGCCAGCTTGCCCCAATGTAGACCACAGGTAAAAACTTTATCTTCAAGGCAATCATTTCCTGCACGGAGTCCTTTGCCAGGAAAACACCAATTTCTGCGATATGCCACAGCATCAACAGGAACACGCAGAGCATATAGCTGAAGGTGGAGCGGTTCCTTCTTCCGTTAGCTGCAAGGTAGGCCAGTATTGCCGCGGCAATTGCCGCACTGACGGCCTGTGTGATAATAATCATGAACTCCCCCCTGTTTTTCACCTGTCCGGCTTTAAAGTCCGACTTTTGTGAAAATAGAGATTCAATGCGGCGCTTACATCCCCTCTTAAAGCTTCACCAGCTTCACCGAGCCCCAGGCACCCATGCTTTCTCCCACGATGATCAACGCGCCTGAGATCCCCTTTATTGTCTGCGCCTTTTTCAAAGCCGGTTCGATGTCCGCAGCCGTCTGAACAACGTTTCCAATCGCCGTGGCCGTCGCATCCGCCAGGCAGGCGTCTTTCGAAAGGATCACCGCTGCATCTGCAAGGCCGAAGCTGAGGGAATGCCCCACAGTGCCTGAAGAAGTGCATACGGATATGGGAAGCTGTTCCGGATGCAGTTCCAGCCCGATTTTATTGGATAAGGGCGAGTTCCCCGCGAAAATTCCCACTACCCGTTGCCTTGTACCGGCCAGATAGAGGTCTCCTCCGTTCTCAATCACCAGTTCCCCCGAAAGTGGCTTCAGATCATCAGAAACATACATGCTAACAGCACCTGCTATGGCAGCCATTGGACCGACGCCAGCAGCCTGCGAAGCCCTGCACATATGACAGACAATTTCCGGTGCATTCTCAAGGGGCTCCACCGGCACAAGACTGTGCAAAAAAACCGGCTGCCTGCGGATATACTCCTCCACCTGCTGCCGGTATTTTTTGATGCTTTGCTCCGCCTGGTTTTTAAGATTGACCATAGCACCGATGCACAAATCCGTCTGTTTTACCTTCACGGTAAAATAGGTCAGATCCTCGGCTTTAAAAACCCTGCGGTA
>JAAYJG010000438.1 GCA_012523055.1 Ruminiclostridium sp.
CTCCCGCCTCGATATAACGAAGCTGAAGCTTCGTTGTTGCAGTGTGATGGTTTTGCTAAAGCAAAACCTGCCGTTGCAATAACGGTGTGTTGCGATTGCAAGCAATCGCTTCCGTTGTTATAAGCCTCCGGCCAAAAATACATCGCGTTTTTTGGCCTCCGGCCAAAAATACGTATTCATAAACTTTATAATTCAACCCTTCACATAAGGCATGCATTTTTCAAGGAAATGCTTCATGTGCCTTTTCTCGGCGTCAAACCTTTCCTGCGTGATCTCTCCGCGCCCCAGCCGGTCGCACATGGCAAGAAGGGCAATTTCGTGCAGCGGAACATCTTTGACCATGGCCCGGATGTTCGCAAACGGAAGGTTTTTAACCACCATCAGTATCTGCATGTGCCAGCGCACCATTTTGGATACCTTGATAATAAAACTTTCGTCCTGCGTAAAGGCCCTGAGAAATTCTTTTGAAAGCCTTTCTCCAACCTTATCATGATCATAAGAGGTGAGCCTTCCCTTCCTGATCATGGTTGTTGAAGGTTTGCCGATATCATGCAGCAGCGCGGACCACATAAAAACAGCCTTGTCTTCGCTCTGCTCGCGCACAAGGGCGGCATTATCCACCACCAGCAGTGTATGGCACCACACATTTCCTTCGGGATGATGGGTTGGGTTTTGCTCGGTTTGCTTTAGCGCACCAAGCAAGCTGAATGGAAAACCGCTATTGAATAAGCCCTCTTCCTCCATGGCCTTCAAAAACAGGGAAGGTTTTTCATCCTCTGTCAAATGCTGCTCAAAGGCATCAAAGATGTTTTTATCTGCCATCATCATTTATATTTCCTTTACGTCCAGCTTCGCCTTCAAAAGCACTTTATCCCTGGAATCCGGTCCAACCATGATGGTAAAGGTGCCCGGTTCTATAGTTTCGGTGCCATCTTCATTAACAATATAAAGCGCGGAAATATCCAATGGAATAGTCACGGTCACAGTTTCGCCCGCTTTTACGAACACCTTTTGGAAACCCTTCAGCTGCTTTACAGGGGTAACCACCGAGCTGACATCATCTCTGACATACAGCTGAACAACTTCATGCCCATCCATCGAACCGGCATTCTTCAGGTCAATCATCACATCAACTTTTCCCTGAGCCCCGCATTCCGTGCTGGAAAGCCTGAGGTTGGAATACTGCCACTGTGTGTAAGATAATCCGTAACCAAATGGGTACAGCGGCTCGGCGGGCAGATCGATGTATTTGCCACCGTGCCAGCCCGGAAGCTGATTATAATAGACCGGCAGCTGCCCTGAATGGTAGGGGAACGAAATGGATAGCTTTCCACTGGGGTTCGCATTTCCGAAAAGGATATCTGCTGCTGCTTTCCCGCCAAACATACCGGAGTTAAATGTCTCCAGCACGGCGTCGGCATTTTGCTTCACCCAGGGGACGCTCAGGGGTTTTCCGTTAACGAGGATGACTATCAGCGGTTTACCAATCTTTTTTAAAGCTTTTAAGAGATCCAGTTGTGCTCCGGAGAGATCCAGGTTTGCCCTGTCCCTGGTTTCGCCGTTCTGATCCCGGCAGTCCCCGACGACCGCAACGATGGTATCTGCAGTTTTTGCTGTAGAAACCGCACCTGCAATATCCTGATCATTTTCATCCATGATGTCACAGCCCTGATGCCAGTTTACCCTGATTCCCCTTTTTTCACTCTCTTTACGAATGCCGTCCAGCATGGTATATACCGGAATATTGGGAACCGCGTCAGGCTGAGGACGGGGATGCGTGAAAAAAGTCCAGTCCCCGAATTGTGCCTTGATGTCATCGGCATTGGGGCCTATGACGGCTATCTCACGAATATTTCTTCCCAGGGGTAACAGACCGTTTTTGTTCTCCAGCAGCACAATGCTCTCCCGGGTAAGCTGCTCGTTCACCGCCAGATGCTGCTGGCAGGCAAAAACATCGGCCTTTTTCTCATACCTGGTTTTGCCGGGGTTATCAAACAGACCCATGGCAAACTTGATTTTCAGAACTCTGGCCGCTGCTTCATCAATGGTCTTTTCCGCAAGCCTTCCCTGCCTTACAGACCAAAGCAATGCATCATAACTTTGCAGCGTTGACATCAGCATGTCATTCCCGGCTTCAACGGCCATCCTTGAAGCTTCATTGATATCTAAGGCCACAAACTGACCGTCCACAAGGGTGCCGGTATTGTTCCAGTCGGTGACGACAAAACCGTCAAACCCAAGCTCTTTCTTCAGAATGGTGCGCAGGTATTTCCTGCTGATGGTTACCGGGGTGCCGTCTATGGCAAGATAAGCGCTCATAAAGGTGGCACAGCCTGCCTCTGCCGCCTTTTTAAACGGTGGCAGGAAAATCTCCCTTACCTTGCGTTCAGAGAGGGGAGCTTCCTGAGCATCCCGGGCACCCGTACTCTCGCCGTAAGCAAGATAATGCTTCGCACAGGCAAGAATACTGTCGTCATCGCTTAAGGCGTTGCCCTGGTAACCCTTGATAATGGCGGCGGACAGTTCTCCGATCAGATACGGATCCTCCCCGAAGGTTTCGTTGATGCGGCCCCAACGCAAATCCCTGCCAATGCATAATACGGGAGAAAATGTCCAATGCAGGCCGTCAGCGGCCACCTCCCGGCCGGTTACCCTTCCCATTTGCTGTATCAAATCAGGGTTCCACGAGCACGACATACCAAGCTGGGACGGGAAAACCGTGGCCCCATTGTACAAGGAATACCCATGGATCGCGTCGATGCCAAATATCAGTGGAATACCAAGCCGGGTATTCAGCGCCCTGTCCTGCAGTTTTTGCGCATCTTCGCCAAGAACGTGCAGGAAAGATCCCGTAAACCTTTTCTCTACCCACTCCAATGCGTCTTCACGCGTGATTTCACTGTAAGGGATCTGCACCAATTGTCCTACTTTTTCTTCAAGGGTCATTCGGGACAACAGATCTTGTGTTCTTTCTTCGGGGGAAAGCATGGGATTTTTATAGCTGCACGCGACGTCGCGTCCTACCCCGGTATCGTGATGGTGATTCATAAAGGTTCCTCCAAATTCGTGCTGTTTATCAAAACGGTATACCCTCGGCCTTTGGCACCTGTGAAGACTTCGAAAACAGAACCAGTGCCACAAGCGTTAAGACATAAGGGAAGGTTTTCAACAATATGGGCGGAATGGTCATTAATGCAGGAACAGCCTGGGACACGTTGGCGATGGTGCTCGCAAAACCAAAGAAGAAGGATGCACCCAAAACACCCAGCGGCTTCCACTGGCCAAATATCAACGCAGCCAATGCCAAAAAGCCAAGGCCGCTGACGTTTCCGCTGAACTCTCCGGAATAGGTCACCAGAATAATAGCCCCGCCCAATGCGGAATAAGCACCGGAAACCAGCACACCGAAATAACGCATGCGGTAAACATTGATCCCTGCGGAGGCAGCTGCATGGGGATGCTCCCCGCAAGCTCGCAGGCGCAGCCCAAAGGGCGTTTTGTAAAGCAGATACCAGCTTGCCGCAAGAAGTACCAGAACAAGCCATGTGGTAATATAGGTCTGGCGGAATAGTAAGGGCCCCAGTACCGGAATCTTCACCAGACCGGGTATGTCGAAGCGGGGAACGCCAGCGGTAATAAGAATATTCCCGCTGCCTGTAATCGTTCTTGCAAGATATACGGTTAAAGCACCGGCCATCATGTTGATTGCGGTACCACTGATCACCTGGTTGGCCTTCATGTTGATGCTGGCGACGGCATGAAGCAGTGAAAACAACATTCCTGCAACGACGGCAGCTACAAGCCCCAGCAACACACGCAGCCCTGCGTTGGCAATTACAGGTTCAAGCTTGAATATTGTTAATGCTGCTGCAAAAAAGCCCATCACCATCAGCCCTTCAAGGCCGATATTGACAATGCCGCTCCTTTCGCTGAACAGCCCGCCCAATGCCGTGATCAGAAGCGGAATGGTGAACGCGATGGCATACGGAAAGATTTGACGAACAATTTCCCACATATTATGCCTTGCCTCCTTTTTTCTTTCTCAGCCGGATCCATATCTTTTCGATTAAAAGGCTGGTGGCAGTGAAGTAGATGATGATAGCAATAATCGTATCGGAAATATCCGGTGGAATTTTCGTCATGGCATTCATGAACCCTTTCCCCGAATGAAGCATCCCAAAGAAGATGGCCGCGGCAAGAACACCCCAGGGTGAATTAGCACCCAGCAATGATACTGCAATGCCATCGGCACCCTGTGTGGGAAGAACACCGATCTGAATATTTGAGGCGTATCCCGTATAGAAAGTAGCACCCGCAAGCCCTGCCAGAGCACCGGCGATCATCATGGATAATATCACGTTGCGGCTGACAGAAATACCGGCATATTCCGAAGCATGACGGTTGAACCCAACAGCCTTTAGTTCATAACCAAGTGTAGTTCTATTCAACAAAAAAGAAATGACAGCGACTGCCGCGATGGCCAAAAACAAGCCCAGATTGATGTAGGACCCAGCAAACAACCCTGTAAGCCAGGGTGCTTTCAAGGAAGCCAGCTCGGGCAGCCTGGCCGACTCCGTTTCCAGATACTCTCCCTTAAAATAGGCAGGAACAATGTAATATACGGACCAATAAGCGATCCAGTTCATCATAATGGTGGCAACCACCTCGTTAACATTAAACCTTGCCTTGAGAAAGCCTGGAATTATGCCCCATATCGCGCCCCCCAGAATAGCAGATAAGGATATTACCAATAGCAGCAAAGGCCTGGGCCATGAGAAAGAAAGCCCAATGGCGGTGGCACACAGGCCTCCGATCAGCATTTGTCCGGAAGCCCCAATATTAAACAAGCCGGTGCGGAATGCAAATGCCACGGATAAGCCTGTTAAAATGAGAGGGGTTGCGGTTGCAAGGGTATTGCCGATTCTCTCGGCATTCATCAGACCTCCGCGGAACAAAGAAACATACCCCATCACAGGGTTTTTCCCAATGAACAGCATCAATATCGCGCCGGCTATAAGGCCAAGGAAAACGGCAGCCAGTGCCTTTACAAGCTCACTGTTTAACACTTTCTTCATTGCGTTTCCTCCGTTTTTTCCCGCTTGATACCGGTCATCATCAAACCGATTTCATTTTCGTTGGTTTTATCGGTATCCACCACATCCACCAGCTCACCATGGCATACCACTGCGATTCGATCTGACAGGTTCATGATTTCATCCAGCTCCAAAGACACCAGAAGAACCGCCTTGCCCTTGTTTCGCTGTTCTACCAGACGCCGGTGAATGTATTCGATGGCACCTACATCCAGCCCTCTTGTAGGCTGTACGGCGATCAACAGATCGGGGTTGCTGTCTATTTCACGCCCTACAATGGCCTTTTGCTGGTTTCCGCCCGAAAGGGTGTGTGCGGGAGAATGTTGGCCTTGACCTGCACGCACGTCAAACATCTCCATCACCTGCTGCGCATGGCTGGAAATTGCCTCACGGTTCAAAATGCCTTTTTTGGAGAAAGGAGGGGTGTTATATTTTTTCAGTACAAGATTGTCTTCGATGGTAAATTCCATGACGAGGCCGTGCTTGTGACGGTCCTCCGGAATATGCGCCAGGCCTGCATTCATTCTTTCCCTTACCGGTAGCGTGGTAATATCTCTGCCCTTTAACCGGATTGTACCCGATTCAACCCGAGCCAGGCCCGAAATAGCTTCTACCAGCTCGGACTGACCGTTTCCATCCACACCGGCAACGCCCACAATTTCTCCTGCCCTTACTGCAAGAGAAAAACCCTTCAGGCCAAGTACCTTTTGGTTCCTGACAGACAGCTGATCCAGTTCCAGAATAATTTCTCCCGGTTCCGCCTGCCCCTTTTCCACCTTGAACGAAACTGTTCTGCCTACCATCTTGTCGGCCATTTCCTGCTCTGTGGTTTGTGAAACCGTGACGGTATCTATTTTCTTTCCCCTGCGGATGATTGTGCACCTATCGGCGATAGCCTTTATTTCCTTCAATTTATGCGTGATCAGGATCAGAGATTTTCCCTCCCTAATCAGATTTTTCATGATATTCATTAAGTCTTGAATTTCCTGGGGTGTAAGTACCGCAGTCGGTTCATCAAATATCAGCAGTTCTGCGTCCCTGTAGAGCATTTTCATGATTTCAACGCGCTGCTGCATGCCCACTGAAATGTCTTCTATTTTTGCCTGTGGTTCGATATACAGGCCGTATTGCTCCGACAGCTCTTTCACCCTTTTCGTGGCCTTTGTCAGGTCGGCCTTTTCGCCCTTTAAACCCAAAACAATATTTTCAGTGACAGTGAAATTATGAATCAGCTGAAAGTGCTGATGTACCATTCCGATGCCCAGCGCATTGGCCACATTTGGGTCGGTCATTCTGACCTCCTGGCCCCGGATCTTGATGGTACCGGCATCGGGGTGATATAAACCAAACAGAATGCTCATCAATGTAGACTTCCCCGCCCCGTTTTCACCTAGCAGGGCATGAATTTCACCCTTTTTTACCTGCAGCGTGATATCGTCGTTTGCAACCACGCCGGGAAATTCCTTACGGATATTTAACATTTCTACGATAAATTCCATTGGGCAACCCCCTGAAATTCCCATTAATAGCTGTGCCATCTGATCAACAGATGGCACAGCGGAAAACGATTTGGTTCTTTAGAATTATTTGATTAGGCTGCCCTGCTCGGCAGCAACGTTGATCTTGCCATCCTGAATATCCTTGAAAACCTGTGCAACCTTTTGCTCCACGTCATCATCCAGGTTCGGGTTTTCTTTGGGGATACCTACGCCATTGTTCTTTGCATTGAAGGTAAGGATTTGACCGCCAGGGAATTTGCCGTCTTTTTCAGCCATGACCATATCATATGCAGACTGGTCGATTCTCTTCATGGCAGAAGTAAGAATGGCAGATTTGCCATCGGCATAAATGCCTTCGGAATACTGGTCAACGTCAACACCAACAACCCATACTGCTTCACCTGCAGCGGCCCTTGTTTTTGCCTCATTGATGGCACCAATACCGACGCCGCCTGCAGCAGCAAAGATTGCCTTGACGCCCTTGTCATACATTTGGGCGGCAAGCTGCTGACCTGCTGCTACGTTATCAAAGGTTCCCTGATAAACAACATTTTCAGCCTTGATGGTCATGTTTGTGCTGAAATTACTGTTGGCATAAGCTACACCCTGCTGGAAGCCCCAATTGAACTTCTGGACAGCGGGAATTTCCATTCCGCCGATGAAGCCCAGATCTCCTTCCTTTAACTGGAGAGCGGCTGCTACGCCTGCCAGGAAACCGGATTGCTCTTCTGCATAGAAAATGGATACGGTATTCGTTCCAACAACAACATTATAGTCGCCCGCATGAGGGCTGCCGTCGATGATAACAAATTTGGCATCCGGATATTTGGTCTGCGCCTGAAAAATAGCGGTTTCAAACTTGAAGCCCGGGGCTACGATCAATTTAAAGCCCGCGTCATACAGGTTTCCGATTTCTTTCAGGTAATCGGCTTCCGTAGTTCCAGCCGGTTTTAAGTAGTTCTTTTCAATTTTCAGTTCGTCAGCTGCCTTGACAACGCCTTCCCAGGTGCCCTGGTTAAAGGATTTGTCGTCGATGGTCCCTGCATCGGTGACCATACCAACCTTAAACTTTGCTCCGCCTCCGCCGACGCCTGCACAGCTAACCAGCATGGTCACAGCCATCAAAACAACCAAGAGTACTGACAGAATTCTGCCTGTTCCTTTCACTAAAATACCCTCCCTGTTTTTCATTTGGCATCGGTGAACTGATAGTTTATGATAGTTTTTTGAATTTCATCCCGACACCTATCTCATATTATATCATGTCCCGGAAATTATGTTTAGATGTTTTATTCTTTTTTCAGTAACATCGTTAAAATTCGTCTGAGCATAACGATGTCATCCTGAGTGCAGCGAAGGATCTGAGGTATAATGCGAGCTCCTTCACTTCGTTCAGCAGGCAATGCCTGCTTACCGTGCTTTTTCGTGAGCTCAGCGATGTCATCCTGAGTGCAGCGAAGGATCTAATGAGCAATATGAGATCCTTCACTTCGTTCAGCAGGCTGCGCCTGTTATACCTCAAACTCTTCGGGCATTTAAGGCGCATCATCTTGCTGTTTTTCATTCTCACGTTCAATCAGCTTGCTCCTGTAATACCCGGTCAGTTCAGGGTAATTTCCCAGTTCGGTCAGTGCTCTGTCTGTCAGTTTATATACCCCATAGCTTTCCTTTTCAAACCATCCGTAATGATTATTGCGAAGGATATTCCCTGTTTTTTCGGGCAATTTTCCGGTTTCCCTGATTTTTTTGACTGCGCATGAACCATATTCCTTTAAAATAACCGCAATTTGAATAGCTGTTTCCCGGTATGAGGTGACCAGCTTTTTCCTGGTGCTTCCTCCCGTATTGTAATCACCATGTCTTTCCTGGATTTCATGGATCATCGCTTTTCGTTTTCGTTTATAGGATGAGATGCTTTTCGCTCTGTCAAAGGGTAACGGTTGAATGGCTTCCTCAACCGATGAACCCTTTTTCTGCACTGTGACCAGCAACAACCCCAGCTCAAGTCTCTTTAAAAGATGGCAGATGTTCA
>JAAYJG010000439.1 GCA_012523055.1 Ruminiclostridium sp.
ACCTGATAAACCTGCTCCTTCCCGGCCACGCCTATGGTTTTGTCATTGAGAAAATGGTTTTTATTTATTTCTTCCAGACTCTTTGTGATGTCCGGAAGCTTATGATTCAGCCAATCATTCAGTTTCATCGATTTTTTCAGTTAACCTCGCTTCCATAAGGCTTGGAGTTCATTGCCTTTCATCCAGCCGATAATCATTATTATAGCAAAGGAAGCAATTGTGTGCAATTGCAATACGCAAGATATGCAAGGGCAGCAGCTGGATTGTTTCTGTTAAAGGGCAGAACTGTTATACCACCCCGTGGGACTTTTAGAAGCTATACAAAAACCTGCCGGTAAGCTTTACCCTGCAGGTTTTAATTTGAATCCACAAACAGCCTTTCGCCTTCCTTGACCATGCCAAGCTTTTCTCTGGCAATGCTTTCAATAAATGCGTCGGTATTGGCCTTTATTTTCTGTTCAAGCAATTCATTCTTTTTTTCCGTCTCCTGGTTGATTTTATGCTCAATCACCTGCATTTCAGCCTGGATCAGGGAAATATCACTCTGCTGCCTGGCAAGCGTGATGATGAAATAAAAAATGAGGCCTGACATGAACACCCATATCAATGGATGCACTCGTTTTTTCATCGGTAACTTCCCCTTTTTTGCTTTTGTAAGGGCAAACCCTGTTGTTTCCAGCATATCTGCCTGTTTTTATTATACCATAATCCAGCAAAAGTGCAAGTTGCCGGGAACAATTCTTTAGCAGAGCCATTCTATAGTTTGCGCATGATATGGCGGATGGATCTCACCCGCCGGTTCATTCTGATCCCTGCCAACTGTAGTTTTTGGTGAGCTTTTTCAGTTCCCTTGCCCACAAGCGAGAAAACCCATTTCACCGGTGGCTTCAGAAGCCGCAGCAGGAAAGCGAACGGCCAGAGAACAGCCTTCACCAGGAAGGTCAGTATCTGTATGACCAAACTTGAAAACAACCAGTAATATATAAAAACACCAATCAATGCGGCAAACAGAAAGTAAAGCCGAACCTCTCCCCCGCTGCTGAAATATGCGGTCACAAATATCAGCATGGCCGTCAGGACCCAGAAAAGAATATCCTCAAGGCCTATAAAAAAAGCTTTTGTCCTGATCGCTTTTCTTTTCAACCGGATCAGATCGTAAACAAAGCCTGCAACTGCACCGCCACCCATTGCGCTTATAAATACAGTTACTTCTTGAATCATGCCCATACCTTCTACCGGAACAAACCGGACAGAAATCCGCTTTTTCGCTGTGGTACAGTCTGATCCAGGTATTCAATCACGACAATTTCACCTTCCACATCCAGGGCAGCGCTTTCCACATCCAGCTTATTGATATGCATGTCCAGCCCTCTGACTACAATGATCCCCAGTTCGGAGTCCACCACAATACATTCCTCGTTAAAACTGTCAACATTGTGCACCCCTGTGATCAGCAGCTTTTTTCTGTCGCGCAGAGTAATATTCTGAAGATCCCGCTCGGGCAGCTTCTTTTCCTCCACCATCAACCTTCACCTCCGAAGAGCGATCAGCACCTGCATGAAAACGATCCCCTGCATAGCAATCCGTCCATGCATTGAAATTCTATGAGAATAAAGGGTACATTATGCTTTGAAGGTATCGGAATTCAATGAGCGCTTGCGCGAATTGTGCGCCAAACCAAGTTTTGCTGAAAGCACCTCCTACACGCAAAAAAATCAATGTTTCTGTGTGTAACTTGTGCGTTTTGTACGCACCTCCAGTGGGGGGGTAATACCAACCGTTGAAGGGGCTGGTCGCAAGCTTCGCTTGCTGCTCGCCCATGCAGCCTGGCATTTGGTAAAGCTTTGCCTTGTTTTGTCATCCTTTTGGAAATGGTTTTTATTATTAAAGGATTTACAGTTGCTACAGAAGCTCGTACATCTCACCGGTTTCTTCCTTGCGCACATGCTCGGAAACCTTTTTAATCCTAAAACGGGTAATGTTTTCACCAAAGCGGATCTCGACAATATCGCCTTCCTTAACAGCAGTGCCCGGTTTGGCGACTTTTCCGTTGATCGTGACCTTATCCCTGTCGCAAGCTTCCTGTGCCAGGGTTCTGCGCTTAATGACGCGGCTTACCTTTAAGAATTTATCAATACGCATTTTTCTTCACTCCACGATAAAATCTATTATTTCCAATGGTTTATTGTTCCTCTGTTTTGGCTTCATTGAAAGCCGGGGTAGGCCTTCAGCCGTTCCCTATTCTGATTTTTTAGCCTCATCCCACAGCTCATCCATTTGCTGAAGCGTCATGGAGGACAGTTCCATTCCCTTTTCACGGCTTTTGGTTTCAATGTATTCAAACCTTCTGATGAACTTGTTGATCGTTCCGGTTAAAGCCAGTTCGGGTTGAATCTTTAAAAATCTGGCTACGTTGACCACCGCAAAAAGCAAATCGCCCATCTCGCCTTCCATTCTCTCCTTATCCCCCGCCAAATAGGCTTCACGCAGTTCTTCGGTCTCTTCATCCACTTTTTCCCAGGCATCCTCGACCTGATCCCAGTCGAAGCCGACCTTTGCTGCTTTTTCCTGAACCTTGTAGCTTCTCATCAGCGCAGGCAGTATGGGCGGCACATCCTTCAACACATCGGTCTGGCTTTTCACGCCCTTTTCCTGCTTCTTAATGTCCTCCCACAAGTTTATCACATCGTCGGCGGTCTCGGCCCGGGCCACCCCAAAAACATGCTGATGCCGGTGAACCATTTTTTTACTGACGGTGTTGACAACATCGTCCATGGAGAACTGACCGTTTTCTTCGGCAATGCGAGCATGAAAGATAACCTGAAGCAACACGTCTCCAAGCTCTTCACAGAGATTTTCCGGACTTTTCAGGTCGATCGCCTCGAGAACCTCATAGGTCTCCTCGATGAAATATTTCTTCAGGGATTCGTGGTCCTGCTCCCGATCCCAGGGGCATCCGCCCGGGCCGCGCAGCTTTTTCATGATCTCAAGCAAATCTTCATAGCTATATCGTTTATTCTGCATTATCTCACTCCATTTAGTGCTTTACCGCATCAAATCGCTGGGACCGCATATTTTCTCAATGCTCCTGGGGATAGCATCTTGGGAGTTCTTCCACGGCGCCTTTTCATTGCGGTAATCGAATTTCTGTGTGAACCAGTTCACTTCTTCCTTTATTCTGTCCAAATGAGCAATTTCCATTTCCATCAGAGCCATGACAAACTCGTTCCGTTCCCGATGGTTCAGGTATTTCAGCGTGCCCTCCAGCAGCATTTTGATATGGTACAGGCAAAAACCCTTTTTGGACAGAAAACGTTCTTTGAACTCAGGCTCCTTGAAAAACAGGTATAGGATAACATCGGTAAACTTGCCCATGTTAAAGCTAATTTTCTCACATATTGTACAGGTTTTCTCCAGCTCGGACAGCTTATCGATCATCTGCGTGATATACGCAGCCGTTTCACTTTTACCCTTTTTCAGGCCCTGAACCATTTGCTCCATGGCGCTTGATGCAGCCTCCTTCTTCATTCCCGGAAGGCTTTTGTCGAACATTTTTTTCAGGATTTCGTTTTGCTCCATCAAATGGGTATCGATGACAAGGCCCA
>JAAYJG010000440.1 GCA_012523055.1 Ruminiclostridium sp.
CCTTTTTAATTTCAAGATTGATCCCGTTCAGGGCGTATACCTTTTCCTGCCCCATTCGGTATACCTTTTTCAGGTTTTCGATTTTGATGATGGTTTCCATGACCTCTCCTACGCACCCCCCTGTTGTAGTTTTATTGTCTGTTTATTTCCCATTAAACTCGATGTCACTCCGGGGTTATGCAGGCTGATTCAGCCTCACAAAAAAAAATACAGAGTATACCTTAGTTACCCATATGGGCAGTTATACCTTATTAGAACAAATTGGTAATGTCAAGCGCAAAATGATTGATCATTTCTTACACAGACCCATACCTACTATAGACGTAATTAATCCTGAAAAAGTTTCATTGTTGCTAAATATTTTGTATAATATTTTTATCACCCTGATCATCATTGACCTCGACCAATTTGATCAAGCATGCATAGGCTGGCTGAAATTGAAGAAACTACGATGTAGGTGATATTATGTTAATGATGTATCTCTTTCTCTTTTTAACAGCCTGGGTTCTCCTGGAGATAATCAGCCGAATCCTCCATGTGGTCTATCTGGTGAGGATCAGCATGCTTGTGGATTCTATTGGCAATAAGCAGGATTTGCTTTTTTTATCGCTCCAGGATTACGAATATGTCATTGCCGAGGTTTTCAGAAGAAGCGGCTATAAGGTGAGAATGTCCAAAAAATTCGCAGATGGTGGAAATGGGATTATCCTCAACGATCTGCATTATGTTGTTGCCAGAAAGGAAGCCTATCACCACCTGATTGAAGTTGAACAGGCCAGAAAGCTGACAAAGCATATGCAGGATAATGAAATTTACCGGGGAATGATCATTACACTAGGAGATTTTAAGCCAAGCACACGCAATTACTGCCATATAAATGTCATCACCTGCATCGACGGCAACCAGCTGCTGCAAATGCTGAAGAAGGTTCAGTCACTAAACCCGATCTCGATAAAGTTCCCTTAAGAGCATAGTCATCCTCTTTCAGCCTGAGGACTGAGGGTTCGCTTTTAAGCTCTGTGCTTTCCAAGCTTTTTCATCATTGAAAGAATCCCCTGCGCAAAATATTGCAACATCATGCGCAGTGTTACGGACTTTAAAACACATACCTCTGAAGCTACTTATGAACTTATTAGTGGTGGGTGTGAACAGTCCTCCACGACCAGCTGTCGCCAAACGACACGAAACCTGGTCGGGTTTCACAGGAGTAACGAACACAATGAAAATAAAACAAACGTAAAAAACAATACCGAGGCATAGCCCTTGCGTTTATTGGGTATTTTTTGTAGAATAGAACATAGGTTCGTATTATTTATCAATTTTGAAGAGGGTTACCATGGATAGATCAGAAGCATTGAATATCTTTCACCCTGCGGTGAAGGAATGGTTTTTAACCAATATCGGCATCCCCAGCCTGCCGCAGGTGGAGGGCTGGCCTCAAATCCAATCGGGCAAAAATGTACTGATCTCCGCACCCACAGGTGCCGGCAAAACCCTGGCCGCTTTTCTGGAAAGCATCAACAGGCTGCTGGAAATGGGGATCAGGAACGAGCTTCCGGAGGGTGTGTTCATTCTTTACGTATCCCCATTGAAGGCGCTGAACAACGATATCAATAAAAACCTGGAAATCCCGTTCCAGGGCATCCGTCGTTTGTTTACTGAAAAAGGCGAGCTTTTCCCGGATATCAGAAAATCCGTCCGCACCGGGGACACCTCCCAGTATGAAAGGGCTCAGACCCTGAAAAAGCCCCCCCACATTCTCATCACCACCCCTGAATCTCTGTTTTTAATGCTGACGTCGGTAAAGGCCCGGGAAATTTTGAAAAACGTTCATTACATGATCATCGATGAAATCCATACGCTGCTTGGAACCAAACGGGGGGTTCATCTGGCTTTGTCCCTTGAGCGGCTGGAAGCCCTTGCCCAGCGTAAAATTGTTCGAATCGGCCTTTCTGCCACAGCAAACCCGCTGGACGCCGCCGCCCTGTACCTGGGCGGGTTGGTCCAAACAGAAAGTGGTTTTACACCCCGGCCAGTTGAAATAGTGGCCCCTCCAGTAGAGCGCAGCAAGGAGCTGAAAATCCATGTTCCGGTGGAAGATTACCGGGTTCTGGAGCAAGGCTCGGTCTGGCCGGATATTTATACCTCGCTGGTTCAATTAATCCAGGAGCATACGTCCACCCTTGTTTTTGTCAATAACCGCGCAACCGCCGAAAAGGTTGCGGCAAACGTGAACACCATCGCTGATGAAGATCTTTGCTGCCCGCACCATGGCAGCATTTCCAGGAACAGAAGGTTTGAAATTGAAGAACGGTTCAAAGCCGGTGAACTGCGATGCATTATTGCCACTTCCACCCTCGAGCTGGGCATCGATGTGGGCAGTGTGGATTTCATTGTGCAGGTGGCGTCACCGCTTACGGTATCAGGGGGGCTGCAGCGGCTTGGCCGCTCGGGCCACCGCTTATCCGCGGTTTCCAGTGGCGTCATTATTCCAAAAACCCGGGGTGATCTGGTGAAATCTTGTTTTTTGGCCCGCGAAATGCTGGATGGGCGCATCGAGAAGGATCGGATTCCCATGAACTGCCTGGACATTCTGGCGCAGCATATTGTTTCGATGGCCTGCGTGAAAAAGTGGAACGAAGATGAACTTTTTAGTCTTGTCCGGCAGGCTTCTTCATACAGAAACCTTCGGGAAACTGAGTTCAGGAAGGTTCTGACCATGCTGGCGGGGGATTACGAGCATATCGAGGACATTCCCGCCAAGCCCAGAATTCTGTGGGACAGGCAGAACCATACGGTGGAAGGCAG
>JAAYJG010000441.1 GCA_012523055.1 Ruminiclostridium sp.
AATCACCATTGAAAGAAACCAAAACCCAAAGCAAAAGCCTGCAAGCGAACATCTGGTATTTGGAAACACCTTTTCCGATCACATGTTTATTTGCGACTATTCCACCGAAAAAGGATGGCATGATGCAAGGATCATCCCCTACCAGGAGATAAAAATCGCTCCATCGAATATGACACTGCATTATGGCCAGAGCATTTTTGAGGGGTTGAAGGCATACAAAACCGCCGACAAGAAGGTTAATTTATTCCGCCCCATCGAAAACATCCGCCGTTTGAACGCATCCTGTGTCAGAATGTGTATTCCCCCCATCGATGAAGAGCTCGGTTTGGAAGCTCTAAAAACCCTGGTTGAGCTCGACAGAGACTGGATTCCCGAAGAGGAGGGCACCTCGCTGTACATCCGTCCATTTATCTATGCTACCGACGCCCATCTGGGGGTTCGTCCTTCAAACACCTACAGCTTTGTGATCATCACCGGGCCTGTTGGTGCTTATTACAAGGAAGGCATTAATCCGGTAAAAATATATGTGGAATCCAATTATGTTCGCGCCGTTGTCGGCGGGCTTGGGGAAGCAAAGGCTGCCGCAAACTATGCCGCCAGCCTGAGAGCCCAGGTTGAGGCCAAGGAAAAGGGTTACACACAGGTTCTTTGGCTGGATGGCATTGAAAAGAAATACATCGAGGAAGTCGGCACGATGAATGTGTTCTTCATCATCGGCAATGAAGTGGTCACTCCGAAGCTTACCGGAAGCATTCTTCCGGGTATTACCAGAAAATCTTCTGTGGATCTGCTGAAATCCTGGGGTTATGAAACCAATGAACGCCGCATCACCATCCAGGAAATTTATGATGCCCATGAAAAGGGCCTTTTGAAGGAAGTATTCGGCACAGGCACCGCAGCAGTCATCTCTCCGGTGGGTGAATTGAACTGGAACGGAAAATCCATTCAAATCGGGGATGGAAAAACCGGCGCTGTTTCCCAGCGGCTTTATGACACCATGACCGGCATTCAGTATGGAAAGCTTCCTGATACCATGAATTGGATTGTCCGTGTTTAAACCCTGTTCATAAGCACTTTATGGTTTAGAAATCCCAGAGCTGTTAGCGTTAAACGTACATGACATTTCAATAAAAGAGGGCTTCGCCCTCTTTTTTTGGAACACAGGGGGACGGTTCTTCTGTGTTCCACCCCTATTGTTTCTTTGTTTGACTGCAAATACTGTGATATGGTAAACTGAATCTAGCGACATAGTTCCTTACAGGATATCGAATACACCTTAAAGCAGAATTCTTCCTTCTTTTTTATCCATTACAATGGGTCAGAAAAGATGGCATTTCCGAATACTATATTCTATCGGCTTTATGGGTTATAATGTTTTCAGTATCAATTTCATCCGTTATGCAGCCATCCACTGATGTTGCAGATAAGGAGGCATAAAGTTTGAAACCGGAAGTTAGTAGCCCCTAACAAAAGAAAGGCATAACAAAATAAGCGAATAGCAAATCGCCAGAAACATAATATGACATTCAAATATTTAAACCATTACAAGTGCTTTAACAACTTGTGGCGGAAAGATGTGTTCCTCCTTAACAATAATCCCTTGAGAGCACAGGATGGCAATGGCTTGTTCGGTAGTAACCATGCGTTTTTCCGGTACTTTCTCGGATTTTTGGTATAAAGCTGCGTTGTAAGCTTCGCTCTTTGAAAACATATGGTAAATTGCTGTTAGTATACGGCGTGCAATAGCGATGCGTGCTTTTTTACCTCCGCGACGCTTTTTGAGTGATTGATATTTGCCTGAAATCTCCGTGGCGGATTTCGTTCTGCTTGCAGCGAGTGCGACTTGAACAAGAAGAGGCTTGATGTAGGCACCAGCCTTACCGATGCGGGTAGTTTTCTTCTTACCTGCACTTTCGTTGTTCTGCGGAGCCAGACCTGCCCATGAACAAAGATGCTTCGCGCTTTCAAACACAGACATATCGGCTCCGATTTCAGCAATTATGCGAATCGCGGTCATCGGTTCGTGAATGCCTGGAACGGTGAGCAGCAGTGCTATTTCAGACTTGTAAGGCTCCGCAAGCTTGAAAATTAGTCGTTCAAGAGAATCTTTCAGTTCATCAAGGTTACTCATATGTCGCCTGATGATTTGCAATTTCGTAGCTTGCTCCGGTGAGAACGCGCCATCAACGGCGGTCTGAATGACATCAACCGGGGTCTTGCAACGTTTGTCTACGAAAGGCGCGACATCGAACGGCTCGCCTAAGTGCAGAAGCAGCTGATCGGTTATCGCGGTGGCGCTTTTCCCAAACACACTGCTGAACACGTCGTCGAGTTTGAAGTTAGACACAGTAAGGCAGTTTTGGGCGCGATTTTTCTCTCCTGTGACATACGCGGAGAGTTTAACCCAGTAGCGGCATAAATCACGAAGTTGCCGGATATCGGGGGGTGGTATGAAACTTCCACGCACAAGGTCGTGCTTAAACAGGTCGGCAATCCACATGGCATCCTTTTTGTCAGTTTTCTTGCCCTTGATTGCTTTTACAAACTTAGGATGACTTACGACAACATTAAATCCGAGTGGTTCGAGGATGTTGTGAACAGGGAACCAGTATTTACCGGTAGATTCCATGCAAATATCACGGCAGTTATGGTCAGTAAGCCAAGTACTGAGTTTGCGTAAATCTCCGGAATAGGTTGAGAAACGCTTACTATCGTAAGTTGTAATGCCAGCCGCATCAGTACTTGCGATACAAGCCACCAAAAAATCACGGTGCACATCAGCACCGCAACAAACGGGGTACACGATTTTAAGTTTTGCCAAAGGCATCATCCTCCTTAAAAAAATAGTCCGACTAGATAAGTCGGACTTAAGGGACAGACAGTGACTGGTCGCTCAGCTAAGGACGAGTAATGTCTTTACAAATATAAGTTTACAGGCTCTTGTACCTGCCGAACACAGGTAACTGTCCTACTCATTGTTGCTTGGAAGAGCGTCCGGCAACCCATAAATGAGCGGAGTACGCATAAAGCGTCATCCACCAACCTCCGCGTGCTCTGTAGTGTATCTGCCCTACACCACGAGTATTGACAAGAAACGGGTAGAATAAACAATTAGAGGAAATAAGTGAATGCACCTCCCCAGGTTTCATACCTCGTTGGTGCTTCACGGAAAGGCATGGTCATAAATGAAAAAGTTTTGTGCAAATTGCGGGGCTTCCCTGAATGAAAACAGTCAATTCTGCCCCTCCTGCGGAGCAAAAGCGCTCCATCCAAACCCAGTGAACGAATCCTCTCCCAATCCGCCAACCATACAACAAGAGAATACATCGACGGTGTCAAGCACAGAAAAGACTTCGAAGAAAGACAAACCGAAGGCGAATAAAATCCCTGCCGGCAATCCGGTCATGGCATATAACACATTCGCCCCTGCTGCAGGCGGAGAAATGAGCTTTGTAAATAGTCAGAACCCTTCCGGGTATGCGCTCACCGTTCTCAGCCCCGTCAAATGTATCACTGACGGGTTTCTTCGGATCATCAGGAGCCTGAAAACCGTATTTCAAGATAAAAAGTGCCTGATCCCCGCACTGGTTCTCGGGGTAATTTGGATCGTGCTGATGCTTCTTCCAAAGCTTGGTTTCAATCCCCTTCCAGTGAAAATATTATCTGCACTCACTTTCGCCCAGGGTGGCTTCAGCAATGACATCCTGCGCGCAGTTGGCGGTATCATCGGAAAAGGAATCTTTGCAACCTTTTTCCTTTCGCTCTTTTCTGGTGGAAATGCCCTGAAAGGCTATGGGAAGGGCTTTAAGATGCTTTTTTCATCGCTGAAATCTAAGAATCCCAACGAAATTGCTTCTTTGATCGTCAGCATGGGCCTGGGGCTCATTCTGTTTAACTTCATCTCCGGTCTTGCGACGATTTGGAACAGCATGGCGGGAATTGCTGCGTTTTTCCTGATGTTCCGTTCCCTTGGGCGGAAATCAGGCTTTTTCAGGAGCCTTGCAGCCTCCCTTACCGCAAAAAAAGCAAATGGTGTGAAAGCAATCGATCCATCCCTGTTAAATCGCATCACCTCCGGCATAGCCATCGGTTTGTTTCTTTCTGTTCCGCTTTGCAACATCCCCTTTGTGTACCTGCCTTACTGTGTCGGCGCTGCTGCAATCCTGGCGGGAATCGTTATAAAAATCGTTTCAAACGGCAGTAAAAAGCAGGTTGCCGCCTCCCTCCTGTTGTTCGCATACTCACTGACACTCCTGTTCCCGCTGGCTGCCTCAGCCGGTAAAAGCGATGATGATTGGGCTGGTACCTGGACACTGAAAGAGATCATCGTTGATGATAAAAGCGATGGGCTAAGTGCCTATTATGCCACCAATCCAGATGATTTGACCGTGGAAAATGTTAAGATCACCGATTCTTCCTATGAACACGAGTTCCGGTACATCGGTGAGGAGTACATCTCCGACATCGTTGAACTGGAAGACGGAGAGTATGTGCCCATCCACTATTATGCCGGTGAGTTCTTTAAAACGAAAATCACCTTTGACAAACCACCGAAATATCTTCGTGAA
>JAAYJG010000442.1 GCA_012523055.1 Ruminiclostridium sp.
AATTCTATAATATCAGAAGCTGCAAATAAAAGTAAATCGCCGGGGCAACGAATAGCAGGCTGTCTATCCTGTCGAGCAGGCCGCCGTGGCCGGGAAAGATATGCCCAAAATCCTTGATGCCCACACTTCTTTTAATAGCCGATGCTGCCCAGTCACCAATTTGGGCGATTATTCCGCAAACCAGCCCCATGGCTATGTAATGATAAAAAGGAATTTGAAGCCCTTTGACCCCATTGGCATAAAAAATTCCGAAAGCCGTGGTGAACATGATGCTGCCAACAACCCCGCCAATGCCACCGGCCACTGTCTTATTCGGACTGATTCCGGGCAGCAGCTTCTTTTTCCCAAAGAACTTTCCAATAAAATAGGCGCAGGTATCGGTGGAAAAGGTGCCCACAAATACCAGCCAGGTCAGCACAAACCCATTGTCCAGAAACCGGACCAAAAAAATAAAGGACAGCAAAAACGGTATGTAGATGATCCCCAGCAGCGTAACGGCTATATCATCCAGCGTGAATTTGTTCCTGTGGAAAATCAGTTGTAACATCAAATAGACAATGACCAAATAAATGATCAAAAAAATCATATTCCGCTGGAACAGCACCCGGGACAAATCGCCCAGAAGGGTATTGGTCACATCATGGGCAAATGCCTGATACAGTAAGTATAACAGAAACATAATGCAGGAAAAAAAGCCCACCACGCGTACCGGATGAAAATTCACCTTTCTAACGCATTGATAAAATTCATACAGCGCAATGAGAGATACGATAAAAATGGTGATACCCGTCACGAAGGGGGGTTGTGCCATGATGATGATCAAGGCGACAATAGCCACTATACTGCTGATGATTCTCGTTTTCATAAAACCTCCGCCGTTCCCCCTGGTTTAACAGCTATATTTGCTTTTACCACCGAGAAAGCCTGTTACCAATAGTTACGGGATTGTGCAAAACGAGTCTGATTCTGTCTAAACGCCGCCAAAACGACGATTTCTTCTTTGATACTCAATAATGGCTTCATGCAGATGCTTTGTACTGAAATCCGGCCATAAAACGGGTGAGAAATAAAACTCGGTATAAGAGCACTGCCAGATCAAAAAATTGCTGATGCGCATCTCACCGCTGGTTCGAATGAGCAGATCCGGGTCGGGGATGTCTTCGGTGTAAAGCCTTTTTGCAAGCTCTTCGCAGGAAATATCGTCCTTATCCAGCAGCCCTGCCTGCACGTCCTCAACCACTTTGCGCACGGCCTGCAGCAAATCCTGACGCCCGCCATAATTTAATGCAATGTTCAGGGTCATACGATCCCTGGATATTGTGTTAGTTTCGACCTTATTGATTTGGTCGATGATTTCCTTTGACAGACCTTCCCGGCTTCCAATAATCCGAACGCGTACATTTTTGTCGCTGGTCTCGGACTCCGCGCTTTTCAGGTAATCCAGGTAAAGCTTCATCAGGCCGTCCACTTCTTCCTTCGGCCTGTTCCAGTTCTCACTGGAAAAAGCGAAAAAGGTTAAGTAACGCACACCTAGATCATACGATTCTTCGATGACTTTTTTAACAACCTTTGCCCCTTCACGGTGGCCAAAATTCCGGCTTAACCCTCGCTGTTTGGCCCAACGGCCGTTTCCGTCCATGATCACGGCAATATGCTGCGGGATGTTGTCCCTGTCTATTGAGATTCTATTTTGATTAATTGCCATTCCTGTTCCCCTGGTTCATATATTCATATGGTTTATTCTTCCGCTAAAAAACAATAATAGTATAACAGAAAAAAGATATGTGGTCTATGAGAAAAAAGAATCAGGAGCAAACGCTTTTTTACAGGGTTACTGTTCACGCCCCCTACTAATAAGTTCATAAGAAGCTTCAGAGGTATGTGTTTTATCTGAGCGCAGCGAAGGATCTTGTCAGGAGTAGTGCGAGATCCTTCACTTCGTTCAGGATGACAGACTGCGCCTGTTTTCTCTCCCTGGTAGGGTCTAAGTTCTCCTTCTTGTTGCTTTAGTGAGTTCCACCGGTTCGTAAATCATCACTGGAGCGTTTATCGGTATCATAGAATACAATGTCTCCGTCCTGCAGGGTGAAGGTGATGCTGTTATTGTCGGTTTTTGCATGGGCATCCCCCTCCCTCGCGAACATATTACACCCGGACGAGCCCCCATAACTGAGGACAGGATTGCTAAAGTCATTATTCTGCACGGTTTCGATTTGGAAGTTGACTATAATAAAACCTTCTTTCAACCAAAAGCTC
>JAAYJG010000443.1 GCA_012523055.1 Ruminiclostridium sp.
ATATGTGGCAATTACGGGCAACAAGCAATTTGTCCCCTTTGTTCAAACAGGCTGCAAGCATCGCATGAATGCCCGATGTAGAGCCATTGACAAGGTAAAAGGATTCCCTTGCGCCAAAGGCTCTTGCACAGTCCTTCATGCTGTTGGCCAGCACACCCCTGGCCCGGTGGTAATTGTCCAAGCCCGGAAGCTCGGTTAGATCATACTGTAATAAATGGCTTTTGAACTGTTCAGAAAAAAGCCTGCCTGCCTTATGACCCGGCATATGCATGATGAGCCTGTTCTTTGTCAGGTATTCTTCCAATATGCTTAACAGAGGCTTCACTTGTTTATCCATATCCTCACCCTGTTCTTCATGCTCTCAAGACCATTATACAGGATAATTCAATATGTGAATACATGTGATGCTTTCATTGAAAAGTATCCCCTACTTTATGACGTTCGGGGTTTCCGGGTTGTCTGCTTCTTCTTTGCTGAAATAAGGTGTTTGCCTTGGCAGTATCACCTTGAACAGGTTCCGCGAACCAAGATTAATAAACTGAACCTTGCCTTTTTGGGTGAAAGAATTCTTCATCCTGGAAATTCCATTGCCCATGTTGAAAAAATGCCTGCCCTGATCCATGATCAGAATTCTCTCGTACAACCAGGCGTTGCGGCGTTCCGGGTTTTTATCATTGTTATATCTCACGCTTTTGTTCCCGGCTACCAATGCCCCGGGATTGCTGACTTCAATGCAATTGTCCTTGATATCCACATGAACCCCCCGTGAAGTGTCCAGATAATCACGGTGCACCAGCGCATTGCTAAGTGCTTCCTCAATGGCGACATAGGGGTATGATGGATCCTGGATCAGGTCGCGGATCAGGCTGCAGGTCTTTTGCACAAGCGTGAAAATGTTACCGGTAATGTGGTGAACAGTATCCTGATGCGTAACCTTCACATAGCATTGCGGTAAAAACACGGATGGATTTCTGCCGAACAATAGCATCGCGCCTGTGGTGGGTGTAAGAACACCGTTATCCGCTTCAGCAGCAAACCCAAGTGCCTGCAGTAAAACCTTGTTGGGGCTCTCCCCTCCAACCTGAAGCTTATTAAAATAGGAATGCAGCATTTCCTGATCCAAATCCTCCATGGTTGCATGGGGTAATAGAACGGTTTCATAAGTAAGCAAACCATTTTCCTGCATCATCCCGGCAATCTCACTTCTTCTTGCAACATCGGTGGTGGAGCCACGACGAATATAAAACGCGCCGTTGTGCAACATCTGATGCGGCTTGTGCTGGCTTTTGAAAATGGTGATCACTGCCAGCATTACCCCCTCGTATTCCTGAAAATCCACAGTTACAGGAACAGGCGGGTCGCTGCGGTTATAGATGATTTGCTGTATTTGTTCTTCTTGAAAATTCCAGTGTTCAATGCCTATCAGCCGTTTGGTCTTGTCCTCCACACCAAACAGGATATAGCCCCGCCCACCTCGTGAGTTGGCAATGGCAATAACATCCTTTGTCAGCTCCTTCTTTTCTCCTTCGGTATTTAAATTGAGAGTTGCCTTAAAGTCCAATTTAGGACCTTCCTCACGGCGCAGCAGTTGTTTAATTCTATCCGCGTCCATTCCAACTCCTTTCAAGCCCGTGTTTACACTGGAGACAAATTTACACTGGGCGGAGCCCAGGTACCTTTTTAAATTACCAGGCTATATCGGTTACCTTATTATCAAATGTGTTGGCTCAAGCAGTGTGGTTATCGGGATGGAGGCCATTTTTTCCAGAAAACTTGAGCCTAACCTCTGATATATTGAGGCAAGGGACCTGGGCCTCATGGTCAAATTGAGGCAAGGGATCTGTCCCTCCTGGTTAAGGTCCCACCCTCTGGTCAGTTTGCCTTGATCTCCATCCACGCTTTGTTGTATACCGCTTTAGTTTCGCCCAGGTCAATGAAAACCTCGCAGCGATCCACTACTTCAGCGGAAGGGTTATAGGCATCCATGCCCACCACTTCTGGGCTCGACTCCTTCACCATCTCCAAGCGGCTTTATTCGGTGTGGCATAACCCACATATTCTGTGTTCCGATAAGCATTCTCCGGATCGAGCATGAAGTTGATAAACATTTCAGCTTCCTTTTGATGCTTGCTCGTTGACGGGATTACCATACAGTCAAACCAGATGTTTGAGCCTTCCTTCGGAACCGCATACTGAATGTTTTCAACCTCCTGCCAGTAGATATCCATGGCAGCGCCCGACCAGTTCAGCGCAAGTGCCGCATCGCCGTTGATCATCATGTCAACTATCTCATCCACATAATAACCGTTCACCAGCGGAATTTGCTGAATCAGCAGATCCCTGGCCTGTTCAATTTCTTTCGTGTCGGTGGAATTGATGGAGTAGCCAAGCTTTTTCATTGCCACCAGGAAGGTGTCTCGCATGCTGTCGAGCATGAGGATTTGCCCGGCATACTTCTCATCCCATAAAATATCCCAGCTGTCGACAGGTTCGGTGACCATATCGGTATTGTACAGAATACCCAATGTTCCCCAGAAATAAGGTATCGAATACTCGTTTTTCGGATCATAGTTCAGATATTTAAACCGATCATCAATATACTGGAAATTGGGAATATTGTTTAAATCGATTTTTGCGAGCATTTCCTTGCTGATCATCTCTTCGATGACATAGTCTGAAGGAAATATGAGATCATACGAGGTTCCGCCGGTTTCAAGCTTGGCCAGCATGGATTCATTGGTGTCAAACAGCTCATAATTCACCTGAATGCCGGTTTCCTGTTCAAACTCGGTTAACAGTTCCTTATCAATATATTCACCCCAGTTGAATACATTCAATACTACCTTGCTCTGATTGCATCCAGGTAAAACTGATAAAGTCATTAATAACATCACAAATAAAAGCACGACGGCAGTTGTTTTTTTCATGGCATCAATTCATCTCCTTTGGTTGATCTTTTATTAATGATCAGCAGCAATATTACCACTGTCAAAAGCATCAGCGTGCTCAGCGCGTTAATGGAGGGCTTGATCCCCCTCCTCGCCATGGAGTAGATCACAATGGAAAGGTTTGTAACCCCTGATCCCGTGTTGAAAAAGCTGATGACGAAGTCGTCGATGGAAAGGGTAAAAGCCATCAGTGCACCGGTGATCACCCCAGGCATGATTTCCGGAATGATAACCTTGCGCATCGCATATAACGGAGTAGCCCCCAAATCCAGCGCCGCTTCAGCCATATGCCGGTTCATCTGCCGAAGCTTTGGCAGAACCGACAAAATAACGTAAGGGATGTTGAACATCACATGGGATAACAGCATCGTGACAAAGCCAAGCTTCATGTTCATCGAGATAAACAATGTCATCAATGCCACCCCGGTAACAATATCCGGGTTTAAAACCGGCAGGTAATTAACGTTAAGAATAAATTTTCTCCCAAGCAGCCCCATGTTATGAATACCTATGGCAGAAATGGTACCGATGATGGTAGAGATCAGTGCTGACAGGAATGCCACTAAAAAGGTATAATACAATGCTTTTATGATGTCCGGATCCCGGAACATCTCACCGTACCACTTCAGCGTAAAGCCACCCCATTGCCCGCGGGATTTTGACTCGTTAAAGCTGTAGATGATCAAAACAAGAATTGGCATATACAGGAACAAAAAGATGATTCCCATATAGGTTTTTTTTATCAATTTTGTTACCACAACGCTGCCCCCCCTTGCTCGTTCTCAGTATCCACCTTGGACATGGCCGCCATGGAGATCAGGATCATGATCATCAGGATGATGGACAATGCAGAACCAAAATGCCAATCTCGCTGCACTGTAAACTGCTGTTCAATAAGGTTGCCGATTAGCATCTCTTTGCCGCCGCCAAGCAGCTTGGAGATGACAAAGGTTGATACCGCGGGCATGAATACCATCGTAACCCCCGATATAATCCCTGGAACTGTCAGGGGCAGGATGACCCTGATGAATGTGATGAAAGCGTTCGCCCCCAAATCATTGGCTGCTTCCAACACATTCTTGTCGATCTTGGATAAGACCGTATAAATCGGGAGTACCATAAAAGGCAGGAAATTGTAAACCATTCCGAGAATAACCGCCGTCTGCCCCGGCATGATGTTTAGCGGCCCCAGCCCGACAAACTCCAACAGCTTGTTCAAAAAACCATTGGGCGACAAAATGGCCATCCACGCATAGGTGCGCAGCAGGAAATTCATCCATATGGGGACAAGGAAAAATATCAGCAGCATGCTTCTGTATTTTATATTGGCCTTGGCAATGATATAGGCCACAGGATAACCCAGAACAAGGCATAGTGCCGTGGAAATAAAGGCCAGCAGAAAGGATCTCCAAATGACCTTCAGGTAAAGCCTGTCAAAAAACTTACTGTAATTTTCCAGGGTGAACACCATCGTGGATGGTTCGTGAATGTTCCCACTGGTCAGGCTGTAATATAAAACCAGCAGCAGCGGGATGATAATGAAGATTGCCATCCACACAATATAGGGGTATGCCAGCAGCTTTGCTCTATTTTTCACCGCCATTCCCCCGTTTCATCACATGAATATCCTCAGGCCCGAAAAACAGGCCGACCGTGCTGCCCATGGGCTGCATATCGGTGCTTTGAATCATATATTCATAATCGTTGCTGTCAACGAGCATTTCATAATGCACACCCTTGAACACGACGGATACGACCGTTCCCTGGATATGGCCCTTTTCAGGCTCGGTTACTTCAATGTCTTCAGGACGGATCACAATATCTACCGGCTCGTTAGTGGAAAAGCCCTTATCCACGCACTGGAATTTTCGTCCTGAAAACTCCACAACAAAATCCTCGTGCATGATCCCCTGAAGGATATTGCTTTCGCCAATGAAATCGGCAACAAAACGGTTTTTGGGTTCGTTATAGATGTCAACAGGGGTACCAATTTGCTGGA
>JAAYJG010000444.1 GCA_012523055.1 Ruminiclostridium sp.
CATAGAAGAAGTTCTTGCAATGTTCCCATTACCTGATAAGGTTGTGACTGGTACTACCCTAGATGGTGGACGATATGGCGCCGCATCTGTTCAAAATGAAACTGGGGCTTATATTTGGCTATACAATAACGGTTACCCAGATCAGCGTTACCCAGATCAGCTTCTTTTTGAGGCCAAGGTCAATTCCTGGTTATACGATTACAGTATCAATTTTGATGGCGGCAAAGTTGATTATATTTGGTTTGAAAATCTTGATGTGTTTTGAAAATCTTGATGTGTAACCTTGCTGTTTTCAAAGCATAAATCCTTTCCAAACTCCCAAACTAAGTTAGCCAACCAGCAGCAACATAAATGCAAAACCGGAATGAAGGGGATGAGATTTTGAAACGTAAAGCAGCATTTATAACAATAATAGTAATTTTGCTGACGATGTTAACTGCTTGTGACAAGTCAGAAAAACAACTTAGCGTTACCGAGTTGCTTGACCTCGGTGAGAAGTACCTGCTTGAAATGAATTACAAGCAGGCTGTCGTTCAGTTTCTAAAAATCATAGAAATTGAACCGAAGAATACGCGTGGTTACACTGGTGCAGCAGAGGCTTACATCGGGTTGGGTGAAACCGAAAAGGCTGAAAGTATCTTAAAGCAAGGCTTGGAAGTATTGCCCGGGAACAGGGATATTCAAGCGAAGTTAACGGAATTGAAGCGCCAAAGCCTTCAGCAATGGATACCAGATCTAACAACAGATGAGAAGCAATTGTGTTCTCAGCTAATGAACGCCTTTTCTTCAAAGGACTCTGAAGGTATATACAGTATATTAAGCAGCGAGAAATTTCTATCAATAATTAGAAACAGTGGTGTTTCTCATTCTTTTTCTGATGGTTCTCAAAAATTTGATTTTGATTACGGAGATACAGTAAATGGGATGGGATATTCAATAACCTATAATGAAAAATATAAAAGTCTCATGGCTTTTTGGGGCGGGTGGGATAATGGCTTGGGTAATGGTGAGGGGATTTTAATTGCTCTTCATTTTAACAGTTATCCTGATATAAACTATGACGACCAATATACATTAGCACAAAGCTATTGGAATAAAGGTTTTGCAGACGGCAAATGTGAAACAAGAACAGTATGGCTCGGCGGAAAATATGAAGCTGATGGCAGATACGAAAATTGCTCTGGTACACTAAGCCATAGTCTTTGGACGGGCATTTTGACAGAAGAATCTTGGTTTGTTTCTGAAGGAGAAGGGAGTTACACTCATGTTCAAAGTACATTCGTAAATGGTCTGCCAACAAAAACGGGTACAGACGATCTGTTTTACGGAATAGATATTGATACTGGTGAACCTACATATGGAGCCGGTAACGTCGATGGCGATGCATATTATAGCGCAACCTTGCACAACTCCGTGGAAAAATTTTCAGATAACATGTTTATGATTTCATCCATACCTTATCGTTTGAATGAAGATGGCTCAGTTATTGGAGGGGTAGGATATTGAACTTAACCAAAGGGAGGACAACCGCTAATGAGACGAATTTGTTTGTTGCTGACATCTATATTGTTAATCATGACGATGTTAACTGCTTGTTCAAAACCGATTGACAGGTTATCTGCTACCGAGCTGCTTGACCTCGGTGAGAAGTACCTGCTTGAAATGAATTACGAACAGGCTGTGGTTCAGTTTCTAAAAGTAATAGAGATAGAACCGAAGAATCCGCGTGGCTATACCGGTGCGGCGGAGGCATATGTCGGATTGGGCCAGATAGACAAGGCTATCGAAATACTGGAACAGGGGTTTAAGCTTACCGGGGACAGCAGTATTCAGAATATGATTAAAAGACTGCAGATAAAGCCCATCGCACAAGAAATAGAAGCTTCAGTCAACGTAATCAAGACAGAACTGCGTAGCGGCAATTATCCAGCGGCTATTGCAGAAGTGCACAGCGGAACGATGTTGTCTTTTCTAAGGGGACAGGAAGATGGTAGTTATTTCTACAAAGAGGAAATATGGGATGAGAGTAAAA
>JAAYJG010000445.1 GCA_012523055.1 Ruminiclostridium sp.
CGGTCTTCTTTGCTTTCTCGTGCAGCGGATCCAGCTCTTCGCCCTGACCGACATCGGCTGCCATGGCGATCACGTCGTAATCATAATTTTCTTTCAGCCATGGAATGATAATGGAAGTATCCAGCCCCCCGGAGTAGGCCAGTACAACTTTTTCCTTTTTCCCCATACAAAATCTCTCCATTCTGTGTTAGAATATACCTGTGTTGATTTTAACAAGGTGATTAAATAATTATACATACTAATGCATAATTATTCAATACCCAATTTTAGATTTATTCAATAAAATCATGCGGGACGTTCCACAAAAGAATAGGAGATCCGCTGTGCGGAGAGCCTGAAGAAGGGGAAATCATTTTGATTATTATGGGTATTGACCCCGGTTTCGCCATTATGGGGTACGGTATTGTCCAATATGTGGGCAATCATTTTGAAGTTTTGGGTTATGGAGCGGTTACCACCAATTCCGATATCCCTCTGGCCAAACGCCTGCTGTTGCTTGAAGAGGGGCTTGTTCAGCTGCTGAAGCAGTATAAGCCTGAAGCAGTAGCGGTGGAAGAGCTTTTTTTCAACAATAATGCCAAAACCGCGCTGAAGGTTGGCCAGGGCAGGGGTGTCGCGCTCTTGTGCGCAGCGCGCGAGAATCTCCCGGTGTTTGAATATACGCCACTGCAGGTAAAACAGGGGGTCACCGGATATGGCCGGGCCGATAAAAAGCAGATACAACAGATGGTTAAGCTATTGCTTGGCCTTTCAGATATCCCAAAACCTGATGATGCCGCCGATGCGTTGGCGATTGCCATATGCCACGCGCACAGTTTCCGCGATTTAAGCAGGTTTCAGGGCATTCAGGGGTGAACTCGTTGTTCGCGTACTGTGCACTCTTTACAAAAAACGTACAGTCAACGGGTGATCTGCTTCATCCCCGGCATAAACTCAGCGGAAGATTTAGTTGTCATCATCATTTGATGAAAAGGAGATTGCTATGTTTGCTTACATAAAAGGCACTCTGGCATATAAAGGGAATGACGCTATCGTTGTTGAAACGGGCGGCATTGGCTACAAAGTAACGGTGCCCGTTACCGCGTTGGAAGCCTTGAAAGTTGGTATGGAACTGAAGTTGCATACCTATTTGAATAACCGGGAGGACGCCTGGCTATTGTTTGGCTTTTTAACAGAGGAAGAGCTGAAGATGTTCGAGCAACTGCTGAAGGTTTCGGGTGTAGGCCCAAAAGCGGCCATGTCATTGGTTTCACATATCCCGCCGTCACGTTTTGGCCTGGCTGTTTTAACAGATGATGCCGATGCCTTTGTGAAAGCACCGGGAATCGGGAAAAAGACGGCACTGCGGATTATCTTCGAACTGAAGGACAAACTGAAAAAGGAACAGGGTAGCGGACTGAAGGCAATTTCTGCCGGGGCGGACTGGGATGAAAAACCGGCAGGCAAAATTCAGGAGGCCGTTAGTGCACTGATGATGCTGGGTTATTCCAGCCAGGAGGCAAACCGGGCGGTATCTTCGGTATACAGCGATGATAAAAGCCTGGAGACCATCATTCGTGATGCGCTGAAGGGTTTGGTTGTTTAGAACTGAAGGGTCCGGATGTTAAGCGACTGCTGTCTGCGGGATTAAGGCCTTTTCTCAACCACCATTACCCATTACAATGAAGCAAACCACTGTGGGATGCTCCTGAGTTGTGGAATTTCACCTTGAAGTTTAGCTTCAGGGAATTTGAAATGGAGGCGTTTTATTTGGAAGAAAGGCTTATCGGCAGTGATTTCCGCCAGGAAGATTATGAAGAGGCGGGTTTACGCCCACGAAGCTTTGATGAGTATATCGGGCAGGAAAAAGTAAAGGAAAACCTGATGGTGTTTATCGAGGCGGCCAAACAGCGCAAGGAAGCGCTCGATCATGTGCTGCTTTACGGGCCTCCAGGGCTGGGGAAGACAACGCTGTCGGGTATTATTGCATCCGAGATGGGAGTGAACATCAAGGTTACATCCGGACCGGCCATCGAAAAAGCGGGAGATCTGGCCGCCATTCTCACAAACCTGGGGTCGTTGGATGTATTGTTCATCGACGAGATCCACCGTTTAAACCGCACGGTGGAAGAAATTCTGTACCCTGCGATGGAAGATTATGCGCTGGATATCATGATCGGCAAGGGGCCAAGCGCCCGCTCAATCCGGCTGGATCTATCGAAATTTACACTGATAGGGGCTACCACCCGGGCAGGCATGCTCACTTCTCCGCTGAGGGATCGTTTCGGCATTATCAACCGCCTGGAACTATATACCCATGATGAATTGAAAAGCATCGTCATCCGTTCGGCAAAAATTCTGAACATTCAGATCGATGATGAGGCTGCCTATGAAATCGCATCCAGGTCCAGGGGGACGCCGCGCATCGCCAACCGCCTGCTTCGCAGAATAAGGGATTTCGCGCAGGTTCGGTCCAACGGTGTGATCGATTTGCCTATCACCCGGTTTGGTCTGGAAGCTCTGGAGGTGGATGAAAAGGGCCTGGACAGGGTGGACAGAAATTTACTGTACTGTATCATCCAGAAATTCGAAGGCGGCCCGGTAGGCCTGGAGACTCTGGCTGCGTCCACCGGCGAGGAAGCCGATACCATCGAAGATGTCTATGAACCTTTTCTGATGCAGCTTGGCTTCCTGCAGAAAACACCAAGGGGGAGGAAAGCAACTCTTTTGGCTTACCGCCACCTGAATCTCGAACCCACTCAGAACGGTCAAATCAGCCTGATCGATTAATACACCCTCGGTGAAAACAATGAAATAACCATCAACATTTTTTTGAAACCGGGTTAAAAAGATGATACAATTGGTTTTAATTATTCCATTATTTTCAGCTTACTCAACTTTCCCGCGGCGTATGGTCGCTTGCCTGCACAGAAGGCTACCGACGGCGGTGTGATATCACACCTGAGCATGTTTGTATCCGCGTCTCAAAACACTACTCAAAAGTTGAGGTGGGAAAGTTGAGTTGCTTGAATAGAAAAGAGGAACGAGACAATGCCAGTTACGATAGGTTTTATCGGCGCAGGGAACATGGGCGGAGCTTTAATCAAGGGGCTTTCCGGTCATCAGGGGCAGTATGAGCTGGTGGTCTATGATTTGAACACCGCTTTGACGGCCGAAATGAGCAAACAGTACCCTGTCAGAATAGTGCAATCCGCTGCGCGGCTCACCAGTGAATGTCAGGTTATAATTGCAGCGGTGAAACCCAAAATCATGGAGAGTGTACTCAAAGAGATCGCCCAGGCTATGGACCCTTCCAAGCTTTTCATTACAGTGGCAGCAGGCCTGCCCATTGGCTTTTACATGAAAAACCTGGGGGATAACTGTAAAATCGTTCGAACCATGCCAAACACACCCGCGCTGATCGGTCAGGGTATGACAGTGGTTTCTTATGGTGAACATGTAAGCCAGGAAGAAAAACAGCTTGTCCGGGAGATTTTTCAATGTGTTGGTGAGGTCGAAGAACTGGAAGAAAAGCTGATGAGCGAGGTTATCGCCCTTACCAGCAGCAGCCCCGCCTACGTTTTCATGTTTATCGAAGCCATGGCGGACGCAGCTGTTCAATCCGGCCTTCCAAGAAGCTTAAGCTACACACTGGCAGCTCAGGCTGTCATGGGCTCTGCCCGAATGGTTCTTGAAACAGGGAAGCATCCCGGCGAACTGAAGGATATGGTTTGTTCACCGGCCGGCACAACCATTGAAGCCGTTGCCGCCCTGGAACGCAAAGGCTTTCGTGACTGCATCATCACAGCCATGAAGAAATGTACCGCCAGGGCCAGAGAAATCGGCAGGGAGACAGGTCAATGAAGGAAGTGGAAATCTATACCGATGGCGCTTGCTCCGGAAACCCGGGGAAAGGCGGTTGGGGAACAATTCTTGTGTACAGGGGAAATGAAAAAATCATTTCCGGTTATGAGGAGGAGACCACAAACAACCGGATGGAACTGACGGCTGCGATTGAAGGGTTGAAAGCGCTGAAACAGCCATGCCGGGTGAAGCTCTACAGCGACAGCGCATATTTGGTGGATGCCCTGCAAAAAGGCTGGATATGGGGCTGGAAAAGAAATGGCTGGGCTCGAGGTAAGGGAAAGGAAGAACTGAAAAACGCTGATCTGTGGCAGGAGATAGAACGTCTGGTTCATCTGCATACGGTTGAATGGGTGAAGGTGAAGGGTCATTCCGACAACGAGCTGAACAACCGGTGTGACAAGCTTGCCACGGGCGAGATCTCGGCAAGAGCGAAAATGAACGGTAACGGCCCGACCCAAAAGGCCGATGAAACATAAAACAGTAACATCACAAACAACTGCTTGTCTGCTATAACAAAACGACATGGCTGGCGCGCAACAAGCTTGGGAGGCAAAGGAGAACAATCATGGACTATGAAGAAAAAACCATCAGCGAAGAGCGGAAATATTCGGGAAATATTATCAATGTCAACAGGGCAACCGTGCTATTGCCCAACGGTAAACAGGCCACGCGGGATATCGTCAGGCATCCCGGAGCATCCGTTGTCGTTCCCATCACCGATGACTGGGAGTTGTTGCTTGTAAAGCAGTACAGAAAACCCTGTGAGATGGTATCCCTGGAGTTGCCCGCTGGAAAGCTCGATGAGGGAGAACTGCCTGAGACCTGTGCTATTCGCGAGCTTCGCGAGGAAACAGGATATGTGCCCGAAAACATCCAAAAGGTGATGGATATCCATTCCACACCGGGTTTTTCGGACGAGGTTTTACATATGTATGTGGCAACGGGGTTAAAGGAAGGTACTTCCTGCCCTGATGAGGATGAGGTTATTTCCTGCTGGAAATACCCTGTTTCACAGTGCATCCAGATGATCCAGAACGGTCAGATCACCGATGCCAAAACCATTATAGGCATCTACCTGGCTGACAGGATAAAAAAAGGCGAACATAAATTACGTTAAGTTTGCATAAATATGAATTATGTGGTAAATTAATAGTACTGGGCAGATATAGTATTTTGCTTCATGATGAAACCTTGATTCAAAGCTCACAAACACAGTCCGTTGATTAGGGCCCCGGCATGCGGTGTTTTGTTCTTTTAACACAGGGGGATACTAATTTGATCATAGTGGTTCATATTCGGCCCGAATACGCACAGCTATGCCTCAGGCTAAAAAGGATGGTTCAGCTAGATGATAGGGGTGAAAACAAATGGATAATCTGGTTACGGCATTCATTCAATATCTCAGGGAAGAGAAGAAGCTTTCCCAGAACACTCTGATGTCTTATCAAAGAGATATTGAACAATACATCGGGTTTCTTCAGGAGAAGAATGTGAAAAACATTCAACAAAGCTCCAAAACAACCATTTCTGCTTATATGACATGGCAAAACAACCAGGGGCGCGCAATTACCACAATATCCAGAAGCCTTGCTTCCATTCGGGCGTTTTACAGGTTTTTGATTTCTCACGATTTTGTCATTGGCAATCCTACCATCGGGCTGGAATCTCCGAAAGTTGAGAAAAAGCTGCCCCAGATTTTATCGGTGGAAGAAGTGGAAATCCTGTTGAGTCAACCTAAAAAGATGGGCCTTAAAGGAGTGCGGGATAAGGCCATGCTTGAGTTGCTATATTCAACCGGCATCCGTGTATCCGAACTGATTGCGCTGAACGTATCCGATCTGGATCTCCAGGGTTTAAGTTTAACCTGCACACACAGCAACCGCGAGCGAAAAATACCCGTTGGCAGGGGCTGCAGCGATATCATGAAGGAATACCTGGACATGGTCAGGCCGTTTATGCTTCGTGAAAAGACCGAGCAAGCCCTGTTTGTCAACACAAACGGCAACAGGCTCACACGACAGGGGTTCTGGAAAATCGTCAAATACTATACTTCCAAGGCCAATATCCAGAAGGATATCACCCCGCATACACTGCGTCATTCATTTGCCGCTCATCTGGTGCAAAGAGGCAAGAACCTGAAAGATGTGCAAATGATGCTGGGTCATTCCGACATTTCATCCACGCAGGTTTACCTGCAGATTGCCAACGGCAATTCATAAAAATGACATATGAGGATCTATTAACCGGGAGTCGCTGATATGGCTATCTGCCATACCGGCCAGAAAACCCCGAATGATGAAAACATTGAAAAGCAACAAAAAAATCCATCACGATCTATTCAATGAAGGGAGAAGCCTGGCCTCTCTCTTCATTTGTTTTATTCAATAATCGTCTTTATACGGGTATTGCGAAGCTATGGATGATTTTATTCCATTAGCGAAGTCATCCTGAGCGCAGCGATGTCATCATGAGTGTAGCGAAGGATCTTTCAGGAGTAATGCGAGACCCTTTACTTCGCTCAGCAGGCTGTGCCTGATTGCCTGGTTACTCTTCACACCCCCATATAAACAGTTCTAACAAATTGCTCACAATAAGCAACCTATATCTCTAAAGTTAAAAATTAGCAACAGACACTACCACGGCTTGCAGAAGAAACTACAATAAATTTCTCAACCTTGAAATTTTCCTGTTCAAGAAGTATAATGGAACCATTAACAATAGCGAGGAATTGACATGGATTACATCAGTGTAAAAGAAGCTGCGGAAAAATGGGGTATCACAGGCCGGATGGTCAATTACCACTGCGCATCCGGACGGATTGAAGGGGCGCAGAAGATCGGGAACATGTGGGTTGTACCGAAGGATGCGGTAAAACCTGCGGATGGACGGCGCAAACAAGCAGAAAAAGCCGACCATTTTGTGAAGAGGGTGAAGGGTGACAGAAAACAGAACAAATCAACACATATCAACAATAATAAATGACCGTCGATTATCCGTAATCGTCTTTTCCCTGTTTTTTGCCTGGCTGCTGGCATTCCCCTTTGAAGGCCAGATCCTTTACGCTCTTGCGGATTACTATCAGGTGGAACCGCACATAATGGTTTTCGGAGCGGTCGCTGCTACCTTCGGCGGATTATTTTCATGCGGCTTCTTTATAAAAAGCATGAAGGCCGCCAAGAGGCTTATGCTTGGCTCTATCATTTTTTGTGTCGCAGGATCAGGCGCGTTTTTATTCCCTCCTTCCGGCCTTTGGCTGGCTGCAATCGTTTCAAGCTCGTTACTGGCCGGAGGCTGCGTGGCAGCCTGGGGCTTCTTTTTTTGGAGCGGCACCCCCAGAAACGAAAGAATTAAAACGGCGGCGGACGGACTCATCTATTCTAACATTCTGATGATTCTCCTGAATATGGCTGCCATTTATATTTCGCCGCGCATTGGGCTTTCTTTATCTATGCTCACCCTTGGAGCCGCGTTTTTGTTTGCGCTTCGGCTGCCGGAGGCTGCCGGTACAACACCTTCCGCATCCTCCGAGCCTCAGAGCAATCCGGTCAGTATTATAAGGCCGCTTGCCTTTTTGTGTTTATTTGTATTTGTCATCACCATCAACTCGGGGCTCATGTATCAGGTGTTGAATCCGGCCTACGCGCATCTCACATGGCTGACAAGCTGGTATTGGGCTATCCCGTATATTGTCGCCCTCTTTATTATGAGAAACCTGCCCCGCAAAACAAACCGCACTTATATCCTCTATGTGGCCATCGCCATGATCGGTTTTTCCTTTATTGCTTTTGTAAGCCTTGACCGCTCCGCAACGAGTTATTTTATTGTCAACACGCTGATGCTTGGAGCCTGCGGGGTGTACGACTTGTTTTGGTGGAGCATCCTCGGCGAAATGTTGGATTTTCACAAAAGTCCGGCAAAAGTGCTTGGAATCGGGCTATCGGCCAATGTGCTGGGCGTACTGCTGGGAGGACTGATTGGCAACGCAATTGCTTCCACAGAAACACAAACATTCAATTCAACACTACTGGCGCTGGCCGTGGTTTGCGTGACGCTGGTTCTCCTGCCGCCGCTACATAGGCACCTTTCCTTCTGCCTCAAAGACCATGCCTATCTCTCAGCGTTTTCCGAACTACCCAAGCAGGAACAAACAGGCCAGATTGAGCGCGCCGCAAGGTTCGGAAATCTGTCAGAACGGGAAAGCCAGGTCACCGTCCTGCTGCTTCAGGGAATGACCTACAAAACCATCGCCGGTGAACTGACGATCAGCGAAAACACGGTCAAATATTATGTGAAAAGCATCTATTCCAAGTTTGGTATTCAAAGCCGTGCGGAGCTGATTAACATCGTGTTGAAAAAAGAAGGTTCATCCCCTCCCGCATAATACCCCTGAAAAACCTGTGATTTGAAGCCCCTACCCGAAAAAGGTAGGGGCTTTTTTCATGCAAACTACCCGGTCGGGTGGTTTTTTATAGCCCCGCTTTTGCTATGCTGTTCATGATGAATAACATCCTGCCGGATAAGGGGGAGTACGTTTGAAAGCGATCAAAAGAAATATTTTCGTTTTGGCAGCTCTAACCGGCTTTGGCATACTGACGGGTAGTGCACTTCTCGTTTTCGGGGGAGCAATGTCTGAAATCCGAGCGCAGATACTTCTGGCAGGCGTCGTGATTGCCAGCGCAGTTTCGGCGGGGTTTTGGCTGCGGGGGCTAAGCAAGCTAAAGATTGCGCAGCTCATTGCTGAAAATCCGATTCTCCATATCAGCACCGCAGTAATCAGCGACATATCCGCTGAAGCAGCCCAGCCGGAAAATATCGAAAATACCGAGGTGGTCGTTTCATATTTCGGCATTTTGTTGGGCGAGAAAATCATCAAGTTCAACCAGGACGGCATCCGTCTCAGAGCCGTGGAGATAGGAAATGATTTCATCTCCTTCACCTGCGGCACGGAAAAAAAGGCGCAGAACATCCGCCTTCTGCGCCCAGCAATCAATCCGGTGACGATGGAGGAAATCTCTGAACGGTTCCGTTTTGAAACAGGAATCACACCGACAAGGCTCAAAGTTCTTCCCGAATTGCGGCAACCCGCTGGGGGAAAACAGCAAATTCTGCGACAAATGCGAACAGCGTTTACCGTAAGGTGTAAGCGCGAGAAGTTGGGCCGCTGTAAATGCCCGCTGCGGAAATAAAGCAAATCATTTTTGAAAGAGGAGGTCCGATAATGAGTAAATTCTGTAGAAATTGCGGCGTACAGTTAAAGCCGGACGTTAAATTCTGTGCCCCTTGCGGCGTGGAAGCGCAGGTTACCGGTGCTCAAACGCTCGCGGTCTCGCCCGTTGGTGCGACGGTAAAAATGGCTGCAAATGCTTCCTTCGCTTCGGCGACTGCAGGAGAAAGCTGCTTCACACACTCTCTGCCTGGGGCGGGGGAGATCTCCGCTGCAATAGGACCGTTAAAGGTCCTTTTCCAGGGCCTTTCTGGTCTGTTTCGCGGCTTTGGGTCAGCCATTAAGGATAAAAAACGCTTGATTCCTGCACTGATGTTAGCTCTTCTTTGGTTTATCCTGACGCTGCTGCCCTTGCTGGGCATAAATCCCATGCCCGTCAAATGGCTTTCGTTTTTAACCTTTGCCGGTGGTGGAACCTCAAATGGAATAACAGGTCTTGTAGGCGGTGTGGTAGGCAAGGGCGTATTCGCATATTTTCTTATGTCGCTCGTAATACCTCTCACCCGTGGACAAAAACCTTTTGCCGGCGTCGGTCGTGGAATAAAACAATTTTTCCAGAGCATCGGAGCCAAAAGCCTGGCACAACTTGCTCCGCTGTTGCTGGGCACTGGAGCTGCTTTGATTGGCTACAATTTTATAACGGGAAACGCATCAATCCAAAACAGCATGGTGGGAATAGCCGCGCTTCTACTATCCTTAAGGGCATTGTCCAATAAAGCTGGGTTTTTGAGAGGATTTTTTCTCTCCTTTTTTAAAAGGGTGGGAGTGAACAGCACTTTAACAAGCGCTTATGTAAATCGTCTGATTACAGGCTGGACGTCCGGGTTTGCGATAGGCGTAGTTATTTCCTCTTTGAAAATTGGCAGCTTAAGTTTGCTGTTCGGCGCCATCTTGTTATTGGCAGCGGTAGTATTAGGATTTGTTTCACGCGGCAGCAAGGAGGTAGCGTCATGATTAAGAAAATAATAACTGCCGTATTATCCGGCTTGATTGTGTTCACTGCACTAAGTATTGTTTCATTATCTGCGGAAAAAGAGCAAGAGGGTTACCCTTATGACGATGATATCAACTACGCATACTTAGTGGAGGCTGAAAAGTCATTTAACAGTCGTAACGATGAGAGTCTGACGGATGCCTATTATCGATATCGTATAAGGGTCAGGGAAAGAAATAGTATAAATATTCTGTCTTACGACAGATTGGAAATATTATTTAAAGATCTTCCCACTTATCTTGAACCTCTCGGTATATATAAAGTTGACAAAATAAACATGCCTGCTCGTTATATTTCTACAACAGAAGAACCTGATAAACCGTTGCTTCGTAACAGGGATTCGGAGATAAGGCATCACCACAGTGTCGATTTTACATTAACTTCTGCGAAATCCAGTTGGGATGATTTTGTCAAGTCAAAACAAACAAAGACTTCCGCAGACACGACTTTTGATATTGATATATCCCAGAGCAGTGCTGGGGGATACAAAGCCCTCATTCTTACCAAAAAAAGCAAAATTAATAATAAGGAGACTGAGACTGAGCTAAGTCTGGACACTCAAAAAGTAGTATATGTTTATCTTGATGATGTTAAGATGCCGGGTGGGATCATACTGGCACAAATAACGGCAGATGCGTACTCCAACGGGACATATGATAATAGTTTCAAGGCATCGTATGTTAAGAAATTTGTGGATATCAGCAACGCTGCCTTTGAAAAATACAGCAAAGAGTTTAAAGACGAAGTCAGAAAATATTACAATGAAGAAATATCAAACATGGATAAGGCTATAAACAACATCTTATCGATTAAGCCCAAAATAACAAAAACAATTGATATGCAGGTTCCCTATAAAGGTTCTTCGAATAAGGCGGGCGAGCAAAAAGCAAACGATGATGCTTCCAATGTTGCTGCTAAAGATATCACCATCGACACCGACGCAAAAAAGACCGCCGGTGAAGCCGGTTTTTCAGTAGCTGCGACGGTCGTGTTGGGTGTGGCGGCAGCAGTGGCTGGCTTAGCAGGCGCAGGCGCAGCGGGAGCAGCAGGAGCGGCAGGTTCAGGAGCTGCAGCAGGCTCATCAGGGGACGAAGCCTCAAGTGAAGAAGAAGCCGCATCCTATCAGATGGTCATTGGCAAGGACTTTGGCGATGCGCTCAAATTTGGCGAAAAACAGCGGATATGGGCGCGCATGGTCGAGCTGAAAAACGGTGCTCCCGTGGACCGTCCTGACTTGACGGCAGGGATCTCTATTTTTTCGAGCGAGGTTCTGGTGGGAGCCGCATCGCTGCGCGGCGTAAATATGGAGACCGAGGTGCAGATTCAAGAAAACGTTCCGCCGGAGAGAGTTATCAGCTTCCTTTACAGCGGCGCTAATGGGTCGTTCCAAAACAACGTACGCTTTCGACTGCTGGGCAAGGCCGAGATTAAGCTGGCATCCGACAAGGTAAATATACTCTCTACCGATGACAAGCCCTTCGAGCTAATCTACGAGCTTAAAAACTTCACCGAGGAAGAACCGCCGCTGGAGATCACGGCTTCCTCTGGGTTCGTCGCCCTGGATATGGGCAAAAACGACAAGCAACAGACTGTGATCCTGATCAATCCTGGTCCAGATGCCGATCCATGGGATCGCAAGAGCTTCATAAATGTCTGCCGCTGCGAGATGACAGCCATGGACGGCAAGCTTCCCGTCAAGGCCGTGTTCGATGTGAGCGTGTGCTTTGAGGGAATCGGTACGGCGTATGAGAACTTAGCGGCTGATGAACTGGAAAAGGATGCTTTGATCCAGTGCTTCACCGAGGCCGAAAAGGAAAAAAGGACGGAAAAAGCCTTATGGGTACCAATGACGGTTATGAAGTGGAACGAAAAGAACCGGATGCTGGAACCCGATCCAGCCAAAGCTGACAATCTGACATGGGCTTATGCAGTGCATCCGGATTTTGAATTTAAAACGCCCGAATCAAAAAGTTTAGCTGAGAGGGTGGTTGCAAAAGCCAAGCTAAAGGCTGAGCGGCAACCGGCACCCGCTACTCTGCAAATTGACACAACTAAAAAACCGTCGGCTTACCGAGTTATGGCTGAGGCCGACCCCGACGAGGGTGCTGCACTCTTTGATCTTCGGATGACCGTCGTCTGCGAAGAGGATGCTACGCTTGCACCGCTTGAACTTACGGCGCGAATCCAGCCTAATCCGGATTTCAAGGGTATGGTGCGATGGTTTCTCGAGTACCCGTTGGGCAGCGCGGCGGCGGACTTTATCACGTTGGGGGACGTCTCCATATACCACGCGGCTCTGGACTTCATCGAAAGCAGGGTCTATCCGATGAGCGGTGTGCCCTGGTCATCCAATCTCCTCTGGAACAGATCAAGCGATAGCCATTATGAACACGGCCGATGGGACATCATGCGCGAATCCTACATCGCCATTGAGGACGCTCACTTTCCGAAGGGCATCGATGCCAACGAGTTTAAGAAAGTACAAACGCTGGTGCATGAGCTGGCCCATGTCATCGAGGACCAGCATGGGAGCTATAAAGTCAATGCCACATCAGAGACTCACGCCTATTATCTGGAGCATCTATCCGATGTCGCGAGGGCACTTACCGATTTGGAGAGCGGTGGCAGTACCCTCCAGACCGATATCTTGAACGCAATAAACGGGGCCTATTGGTTTAACGTCGACACCGATATCATCGGTGATATCTCCAACATCGGTCCTTGGTTTGGCGGGAAGTTCACGGTGAGCATACACGAACTGTTCGACAAATACGCCTACCACGCCGACACTTTGGGCGGCAAAATGTCCGAAATGCGGCGGCATGAGGTGGAGCAGCAGTTCCGCCATTGGTACTTCCCGGGCAACCTGAGCGAGAGTGCCGTGCAAACAGGTTCAACGGCAAGCGCTACCGGCCGGTTTACCGAGACCGATGGACTGCTTAAGGGCGCCAAGTGGACCTTCGTCTGGAACCAGGGTGTGCTGAAATCCATCAACCTGGCTCATGACGATTACCTCATCACGGTTGAGGACTATCACTGGACGGGCGGTAATGAGCTTAAACTCAGTTTGAAGATTAGTATAGCAGACAAAAACCTCCCTTCGTACGATTATGACCTTTTGTCTGTTACACTGGATGGCGGGACGTTCAACACAGCGGCGCGCTCCTTCCCAAGTGTGCGCTCCTTCTCGGTTACTTGGAAATCCCTTAATGATTCTCAGCACAGCCTGATATACAAGAAAACGGGGTTCTCAGAAATGACTTCCTGGACCGAGCGGAAAAAGTGACGCTGCGTATAGATGTCCGCCAAAGACAATTTATCATATATATTTGGAGCCGCTCTCACCAGTATCATCGTAGAACTGCTCGGCGACATGGGTAACAATTATTTAAGTCGCTCATAGAAAGGGAGATGACGATGGAAAAGACACCGGGAAAAATACAATGGCAGATTAGCGTGCCTATCTTTAGAAACACGGTGATTTTGAAGCAGCTTGGGCTTGCCATTGGCATCCCCTTTGGGCTTGTCGCGCTGGTGATAGGGCTTTCATCGGGTAAAAGCATCTATACGCTCTACGGGTTGGGGCTTATCGCCGCGTTGCTGTTTCTCACCTGGCTCTTTATCATGACGATCTATCGTGGAAAGTATGAGGCCGAGTTTGTGCTGGACGGGAAAGGCGTCCTTTGCAGTACTCAGGCAAAACAGGCGAAAAAGAACCGAATCATCAATGCCTTGACGGTTGTGTTGGGGCTTTTATCCGGCAAGCCGACCGCTGCCGGCGCGGGGATGCTGGCGCAATCGCGGCAGGAGGTTTTTCTCAACTGGAACCGAGTCACAAAGGTGAAATATAAACCCAAAAGACTCACCATCCTTTTACGGGGCGGCTGGACGGAACAGATCGCGCTGTTCTGCGCAGATGAGAACTATCTACAGATCGAGCGTGAGGTTATGCTTCGGACAACGCACTTGAGGAAGAAAGGCTGATTGAAAAATAAATTATTTCTGAGTTACTGTACAAAAAAGTGAGAGATCAGTAATTGATATCTCACTTCTTATTATTTAGGAATCTAAAACTAAATGACATTGCCTGTGAACAGTAACGATTTGACCGCATAGATGGGCTTGACGCGAGAGCGGGGGATAGATTAGAATGAGTAGAATCAGGTAGTACGGAAGTACGGTAGCAGGAGGGAAAATATGATTATTGTAATGAAACCGGGGGCAAGCCGGGAGAACATCCAGCGGGTGGTTGCCGTGCTGGAGGAGCATCAGCTGCAGGCGCACCTGTCCACGGGAAAACAAGTGACCATTATCGGTGTGGTGGGGGACAAAACGGTTTTGTCCAATACCAACCTGGATCTGATGGAAGGTGTTGACAAGCTCGTTCCCATCACAGAAACCTATAAGCTGAGCAATAAGAAGTTCAATCCCGAACCAAGCGTGATCAAGGTGAAGAATTTTACCATCGGCGGTGACGGGTTTTCAATCGTTGCTGGCCCATGCTCAGTTGAAAGCAGGGAACAGATCCTTCAGTCCGCCACATTCCTGAAGGGATGCGGTGTCAATTTTCTGCGTGGCGGCACCTTCAAACCCAGAACCTCGCCATACGCATTCCAGGGTCTTGGACGGGAAGGTCTTGAATATATGAAGGAGGCTGCCGAAGCGACGGGGATGGCCATCATCACCGAAGTGACCAGCCTGAAGACCCTTGAAATTGCGATGGATTATGTAGATGTATTCCAGATTGGCGCAAGGAACATGTCAAGCTTCGAGCTGCTGAAGGAAGTTGGGAAAACCGAAAAGCCGGTTGTGTTGAAAAGGGGTTTGTCCGCGACCATTGACGAATGGCTGAACGCAGCCGAATATATCATGACAGAGGGGAACCCGAACGTGATTTTGTGCGAGCGGGGTATCCGTACCTTTGAGACGTCAACCAGGAACACACTGGATATCAGTGCAGTACCGGTCATCCGGCAAAAATCCCATTTACCCATCCTGGTTGATCCCAGCCATGCGGCAGGCGTGCGGGAGTATATTCCTGCACTTTGCAGGGCCGCTTTGGCTGTTGGCGCGGACGGCATTATGGTTGAAGTTCATCCGCAGCCGTCAAAAGCGCTTTCGGACGGGGCCCAATCCCTGGATTTTGAACAGTTCCAATCGATATTACAGGTGTTAAAGCCTCTCGCGGCGATTTGCGGGAAGGTGATGTGAACATGAGAAAAGTGGGCGTTATCGGGCTTGGCATCATCGGAGGCTCACTGGTAAAGGCGATACATAAAAAGAGGCTGGCCGATTGGGTTGTCGCGTATAACCGAAATCCCCAGGCCACTGAAATGGCTTTGAAGGAAGGCGCCATCCAGCAGGCGGCCAATGAAATCGATGCTTCGTTTGCAGGCTGTGAGCTCATTTTTATCTGCGTTCCTGTGGATAAGATTTCACAAATCGTTCAAAGGCTTACCGGTATTGTGGATAAGGATTGCATTCTTACCGATGTTGGCAGCACGAAAAGCGATGTGATCCGGACCATAGAAAGCATTCCGCTGCACTGTCCCTTTATCGGAGGCCACCCCATGGCCGGCTCCGAAGCCACGGGTTATAGAGCGGCCCGGGCAAATCTGTTTGAGAACGCGTACTATATTTTAACCCCTTTGGAGGGGACTGAAAACCGATATGTCGACAAGCTGTCGGGTTTTGTTCAGGCCTTTGGAGCATTACCCATTGTTCTTGAACCCTCCAGACATGATTATGCCACAGCGGCAATCAGTCATGTTCCCCATGTGCTGGCCTCCACACTTGTGAATATTATTCATCATTTGGACGGGGAGGATAAAATCATGCATACGCTTGCTGCCGGTGGCTTCAAGGATATCACCCGAATTGCATCCTCTTCTCCGGAGATATGGCAAAGCATTTGCCGCACCAACCGGGAGAATATTGTTGAAATACTGGACAGGTTTGTGAAGTGTATCGATGATTTTAAAACCGTTTTGTGCGGGGAAGAGGAGGAACCGCTGAGACAGTTTTTCTTCAGCGCAAAACAATACAGGGATTCTTTTCTGGACAACAGAATTGGCGGTATCGTTAAGACCTATGACATTGTCGTGGATGTGGAGGATAAACCCGGCGTCATCGCGGCAATAGCTTCTTTGCTGGGTGAACACCAAATTAATATTAAAAACATCGGCATTAACAACAGCAGGGAAATGGAGGGCGGAGCCATGGAAATCTGCTTTTACGATGGGAACAGCCAGGCCCGTAGCCTGGAAATCCTCAAGTCCGCCGGGTATACTGTAATCGTGAGATGAAAACTGAATTTCTGGCCATTCTGGACAAATCCATCGGAAAGGTTTCCGAAGACGAGTTGCGCGGAACTGTCGGGAGCAACAAGAACACAGTTCAAGATTCGAACACAAGGGGACGGTTCTTCTGTGTTACTCAGTAACACAGAAGAACCGTCCCCTTGTGTTCGAGGTTATGCTGGCTGGCATCCTCCATGTTAATGCAATCTTAAGTTTACTGTACATTTGATGTAAAAAAGCGGTCTTAACGCTGCAGAACCAAACATCTGTTGTTCACAGTGCTCAGGGTCAGTGTCTTTCCGTCACCTGAAATAAAAACTCTTACAGGATTGAAGTCTTCAACCTTCTCAAGCAATTCCGATGCCCAGGTTGTTCCGCCGTCCGAGGTTGTCAAACACCAGGTTTTGTAACCTACACCGGGTTCAATCCCTGCAAACACGATGATTCCGTTCTCTTTATCGGAAAAGCTGATATCTGCCAGGGCGATATTGTTTTTATCCAACTCCGGGCTTTTCTTTGTATTATAGACTTTATATTTCGTAATTTCCAGATCCCGCTTGCTCCAGCTTGCTCCACCGTCAGTGGTTGTAAAAAGCAGCCCGTCATGGGTAAGAATGTAACCGTCCTGTTCGGTACGAAGGCAGGTTGCCGCAATACTTTTCAGTTCTTCAGGCAGGGCCAGCTCTGTCCATGTTGCTCCGCCATCTTTTGTAACCGCGCATTTGGCAAGGGTTGTGATCCAACCGGTGGTGTCATCTACGAAATCGATATTGGAGTGTCCTCCACCCATGGTCAGGTCGCTTGCGGCTGTCCAGGTTTTTCCGCCATCCTTGCTGACGCGTACATGGTTTCCGGCACCTGCGGCCCAGACTAAGCTTTCGTCGACGATATCCAGAGAAAAGCGGCAAAAGGATGAGTTTTCGCTCTCTGGCCATGTTTTTCCTCCGTCGACGGAGTAGTGAATTTCACCGCTGGGCCCAACCGTAATGGCGTAGTTTTCATTGAAGAACCCGGTCATATTTGTCGGATGAGTTATTTGGGTATCCAACAGAGTTGTCCAACTGATACCCTCTGTCTGTTCAACAGCAGGCTCGGCAATATCTGCCTCCGGTGAGTTAGTGGGTTGTGCAGTTGACTGGGCAGATGAGGTTTCACCTGTAGCTGCTGCAGCGGCAGGTGGCATGGTGACCGAACAGCCTGTCATCAGAAAAGTCATGACAAGAGTCATTGCGATAATGGATTGAATAATCATTCGTTTCATGGAAATCCCTCCTCTTTCATCATTGTAATGCGGAGAAAGAGGAGGTTGAATTGCAAATCGACAGGATTAACCTGCAAATCGGAAAATTATGCAGTGGCATACTGGTTCCTGTATTCGGATGGCGTGCAGCCGGCATATTTTCTAAATGTCCGCAAAAAATGCGCGTCATCCCTGTAGCCAGCGCGTTCCATGATTTCATTGATGGTCAGGTATGTTTTCCTCAGAAAGGAACATACAATCTGCATTCTCAGGTTGTTAACATATTCCATCACGGTAGCACCCATGACGGATTTGAACTTCTGATTCAAAGTTGTTTTGTTGGTATGAAACTGCTTAGTGACAACTTCCATGGTGATCTTTTCCGGATAGTGGGTGTGAAGCCAGTTTAATATTCCTTTGATTTCATCGTTCATTTCGCCGGTGTAAACCGTCTCACGTTCGCTGTCCTCATTATAAATGGAATTCACAAGCAGCAGCAGCTCGATAAAATAGGAACGGCCGCGACAGGGCCAAAAATGGTCCTTTTGCCCGGAAAATTGCTCATCTGCCAGCGCAATAAGCTGTGATACACGGTTTCCCAGATAAAGGTTGGTGGTACGAGCTCCGATATAGGAATCATCGCGGTTAAAAAAGGGTCTGAAAAAGAACCAGTCATGCTCGTTCAATGCGTCTTTCCAGGCTTGAAGGCTTTCAAATTCAATATAGCGCTCGAAGCAGATCGGATCGAAGAACATGATATCCAGCATCAACCCTGATGAGTTATGAAGTGATACATCATCGCTTTCGTTCAGGCATAAAACAGACGGGCTGGTGATGATCTGACTGCTTTGACCATTGCTGAAAACACCGAACCCTTCTTTGACATAGACGATACGATAGCTGTCTTTTGGGCATTCACTTCCCAATGAATCGGTGTTCCTGATGCAGCATATATTTACCTTGCGGCCCGGATGATGCTCCCTCCCTATGGTAGGATACTGTAATTCGCCCATTTCAATAAACCTCCATGAATGTACGATGAAGTGAATGCTTACACTGATTCCTGATCTTTTCATAACTAAAATATCATATTGAAATATGACTGTCAAACCGCGGAACCCGCTGGTTTCTGTCAAGCCATTGACGGCAATTTTTTTGTAGTAATCAAAATCATCTATAAACTTTTACATATAAATCCAACCCTGTATAGCTTTCCACTAATGAATTTATCAAGGTCAGGGCTTACGGGTC
>JAAYJG010000446.1 GCA_012523055.1 Ruminiclostridium sp.
AACTACTTCCCTAATAAACTCTTGGCCAGAGGGTATATGGTTTCGGCCATTCTCATAAAACCAAGAGCGTTTGGATGGCAGCCATCAATAGTGCATTCTTCTCTGCCAATAAACCCAAAGAACTGCTCACCGTCTATGAAGTAAATGTTCTCATCACCACTGTTTTTAGCATTGATAAAGGTTCTGTATACGGCATCCCTTCTCTTTTGATTGTCGCTGTTGCCGGCCTTAAAATCAGGCCTTGTCATCAAAATGACCGGAAGCTTCGGATGTGCCCGTCTCACAATATGAAAAAATGGTTCATGGGTTTTTAAAAGATGCTCGGGATCGGGTGCATTATGATCGTAATCATAGACAAACAAACTCATGTCTTTATGCGCTGCGATAAACTCTGCAAATGCAATTTCACCTTTCGCAGCGCCCGAAAAACCATAACAATAATAGTCAGCATCAAGCCATCTGCAAAGAATGCTGGTATACTGATTCCCCGGACGAGGAGCACAACCTCCCTCGGTGATTGATGAACCATAGAATACAATGGGGCGGGTTATATGATAATCATCGGGTGGTAATAGCTTGGCGTTGTCTTCAACTCCGATTTCCATCGCAAGAACATGCTCGTTTCTCGGAAAGTTAACAGTTATATTTTCCATTTCAGAGGATTTTGAAAATACTTTCTCTATGGCTGTCTGATCGTTTGAATGAGCTACCGGTGCGGCATAACCCAAAAATTTTGCGTCTGTTCCATATCTCGAATACACATCTATTCCGGCTGAACCAGGCAGGGGCATGCATATATCCACGGTAACCCTGGCAAGTATATACTTGACAGAAATTTTTGTTGAATTTGTCTTGAACCTCAGCCTTCCACCTGTACATCGTTTGCCGGCGTGAATATAACCTTCAGGCATTTTGTCCACAATCTCCTGCGGGAGACGCCAAAACTGCCCACGTTCCTGATCGGCCACATTTAATCCATGAATTTTAATATTTTTGTTTGAAACATCAAAGTATTTCATATGCTATCACCCCTATCCTCATCAGTAAAAACTCCTGATCAAAAGACTCAGGTCTCTTTGCAGTATACCCTTTGCCCAGTGTACTCCCCAGGTTACCCCCTGTGTACTTATTTCATGTTCTTCCAGCCATTTCAATTGAATTCTCTCACTCAATGGTATCACTCCCGCTGTAAATATATTATTTGATCAATGTAATAACTCAACTTTTCAGATGTTTGATCAAAGGCAGCCCAATCTCACGCATACCCTTCACTACAAGTCCTGCAATTTCATATGCGCCGGAGTCAATAAAATGCGTGTTGTCTTCTGACCCGTCTGGGTAATTCTCTGACTCTCCCGGCTTCAAAAACAGAAAAAGCTTTTTTGATTCCTCTTCCCCCAGTTGAATATAGTGCTGTGCACTGAGCCGGGTCAGATCAATAAACGGAACATTCAGTTCCGAGCAAAGCTCCTGCACAGCCTGGGGATATGCCCCATGTGTCGGGTAGAATTCATGGAGCAGATTAAAGCACCGTCGGTTGACCGGCGACAACAGCACCGGGATAGCTCCCCTCTCCCTTGCGCCGTCAATGTACCGTTTCAGATATGCCTGGTAAGTACCGAATGGATCGGCAAAAGCTCCGTTCAGCTTTTCGTCATTGTGTCCGAACTGAACCAGAAGAGTATCTTCCGGTTCGATTTGTTTCAGAATGTCACTGAGAAGCTTTTCGTCGATGAAACTTTTTGCGCTCCTTCCACCCAGAGCATAATTATGCACATGTACGTTCTCATTGAAATATTTTGGGAGCATCCTGCCCCAACCTTCCTGAGGCTTGTATCCGGAGGCGCAGTTCTGTACAGTGGAATCTCCGGCGATGAACACATTAACATGTACGTTTCCCATTTATTCATTTCCTCCTAAAGCCAGCCACTCTGTCAGTTTGCAATATTCAACGCCGGCGAGCAGCAAAATACCGATACCATGGGTATCATTTAAAAGCCAGGAAAGATCGTTTTTATAATAATCGGCTGAAAATGAAAAACCGGAACCTCTGCAAGTCCCATATACATTTCCTTCGACATCAATGACATGGTTGCATAAACCATCCCATGCCCTGCCGGCAGAGGTGATATACTTTTCAGGCTGCTCAAGCCACCCGTTCCGTACTCCCCGCGCAAAGGCGCAGGTGAACATCGAAGTACAGGAAGCTTCCCGGTAAGACTCAAAATCGTCCAGAACCTGATGCCATAACCCGACGTCATCCTGCAACGCGAGGTAACCTTCACACAGGTCGTTGAAATTCCGAAGCAATTCTTTCCGAAGTGGGTGCTGCTCGGGCAGGTACGCGAGAATTTCCGAATAGGAAAAGGCAGTCCATCCGTTTCCCCTTCCCCAGGATACTTCGGTCGGCTTTTTATGTTTCAAATCATAAACATGGGACATGATTTTCCTGCCCGGCCGGTAGAGGTATTTATGAAACAAACTCAATTGCTTCGCTGCATCATCAATGTATTGAGACTTACCGGTCAGTTTATAATACCGGCATAGAAATGGAACACTCATATACAGGTCATCAGCCCAGAGTGTGCCATCCATCAGCGGGCTGGAAGCATTAACACGGTAAAAGGCACCGTCTGGAAGACGTTCCAGTTTATTTTCAATAAAATCGGCAATATATTCCGCAATCCGGATAAAATCATTATCCTTTAATTCTTCGGACGCTTCGAGCATCAGAGAACCAAAAGAACCGCAGTCATCGAGCGTTGTTATCGTGGTCAGGAGATTATGCATCGAGGCAGCCCCATACTGTTGGCTGTCCCACATCGCGTATTCAAAAAAGCGGGTACATAGTTCCACATGCCCGGCCACATAACGGATCAGGTTCTCGTCCTTCAATGACCGTCCGGTTTCGATCAGCCCATACAGAGTAACGCCCAACGGATAATTCCATTGTCCAAACAGTTTGCTGTCAATAAATGGCCTAATCACAGTATTGGGCTTATCCAGCCTCCAGTATATTTTCCCGTCCGCTCCTCCCAGAGGCTTATCCATTGAATAAACCTCAACGGGCTTAATAAGCCGGGAGTTCGGAAAAGGACCCGCATACAGCCATACCTCGGTTGTTCCCTTCACTTCCGCCGGGTTCATCATGGGAAGAGCGACTCCCCCATTGCTGCACTCGAGTGTAAATCCCCAGTCTTTTTGTCCGCATTCGTTTAGCACGAGAATATTGTGTTCCCCCTGCTGGATTGTGGCTTGTAACTCATATTCACCACATACATCCGAATGATATACCTGCTGATTGTCCAGATAAATACGGATTATTCCGTCATGCCTGCCCTTTAGCGTGTACATTCCTGATCCTGGGACAGATACCCTGCTCCACCCCAAAGCATAACAGTCTTTCCGAAGGGAATACATCCTTTTCATTTGCCCGTAAACTAACTCCTCAGGAAGCCAATCTTTTACCGGATACCACCGGAGGCCTGTATCATCTTCACTCATCCCGGGCTCAGGCAGCTTGTTTAAAGGCTTATCAAGAGGCAGTGTATATAACCAGCCTTTTTGTCCTTCCCGATCAGTCGAGGGTATTATGAAACTGAGCGGGCGATTCCGGGATGATATGGAGCTAAGTATCCCGCCACATCCGGTGTTCGTATGGATAAACCGCAGAACAATACTATTCCAGCCCTTCTTCAAATTCAGCGAAAATGTAACGGACAGGTCGCTTCTTCTTTCCATTAACACATTGGGTTTATATGCCCTTTCCCCGTTGCAATAGACAATGGCAGGGCCAAAGCAGCTGATTTCAAAGGACATTTCCGTTTCCTGATCACTATATAGCTTGCTCCAGGCGTATATATTGCTTTCGAGAGCTGACAAAGGATAAATATTATGAAAATTGAACACAAAACGGTAATTTCTATCCTGACGGATTCCATTCTTCTGATAAGCATAAAAAGAAACGACCTTTGGGGGATTCTGGCCCAGATAACGGTTGGCAACAGCCTTCATAACAGTCTTTGTATTCTTTGTCAGTGTTGAAATGGCCCGTTCTTGATCAAAGTAATCACTCATGACAATATCACTCCTTATCGCCTGGGTTTTTACCTGTTCAGTATAGGAATTCAATATAGGAACTTGCTTTTCTGACGTTAGTCTACAACAAAGAGAATACATCTGTCAACAAACGCGAAAGCCACCATATTTCTAAACTTATTAATGATTGAGTATCTTGTTTTAAATACTTTTATAGCAACTTTCAAGGTAATGATTCGCAGAAATGTCATGACAGACATTACAACAAAAGAAGGTAGTGGCGAAAAGCATGGTAAACAAAGTCTCATTCGTATGCTTTCATGACAGCCCTCTGTATGCCTTCGGCGATTTCAGCGACAGCAAGCGGAAAGTGCTTCAGGCATTTGCCGATTTATATATATGAGTCGAAACATCTGTCTCTTCGGCTCATTTGCGCACCTATGAAAATGAGCCAGAGAATTATTCCCTGGCTCATTGTTTACCTATTCTTAATATTGGTTTTCTGTATTGATCTATTCTTAATACTCGTTTTCTTTGAGGATGACGTCGTGTGCTCCGCCTTCGATGAGGCTGGTGGAGGAAACCATGGTGATTCTTGCGGTCTCCTGCAGCTGTTTGATGGAAGCGGCACCGCAGCTTGACATGGTGGAACGGATTTTTGACAGCGTTACATCCAGGTTATCCTTCAGCTTTCCTGCGTAAGGAACATAGCTGTCCACACCTTCTTCAAACTTCAGTGTACTGCTTTCGCCCAAATCATACCGCTGCCAGTTTCTTGCGCGGTTTGAGCCTTCACCCCAATACTCCTTCACGTAGCTGTTTCCGCGTTTTACCTTCTTGTTCGGGCTTTCATCAAATCGGGCAAAGTAGCGCCCCATCATCACGAAATCAGCCCCCATAGCCAATGCCAGCACGACATGGTAATCATGCACTATGCCGCCGTCCGAGCAAATGGGAACGTAAACCCCGGTTTTTTGATAGTATTCATCCCTGGCCTTTGCCACTTCAATGACTGCACTTGCCTGACCGCGGCCAATACCCTTCTGTTCACGGGTGATACAGATCGAACCGCCGCCAATACCCACTTTCACGAAATCCGCGCCGGATTCCACCAGGTACATGAAGCCCTCGCGATCGACCACATTTCCGCCGCCAACCTTTACAGATGAGAAGTTTTCCTTGATATATTGAATGGTTTCCCTCTGATACTCGGTAAAACCATCGGAGGAATCTACGCAGAGAATGTCTGCTTCAGCTTCCAGCAATGCAGGCACACGTTCGGAATAATCCCGGGTATTAATGCCGGCACCGACGATCAGACGTTTTTTGGAATCCAGCAGCTGGTCCGGGTTTTGTTTATGATCATCATAGTCTTTTCTGAAGACAAGGTATTGCAGGTTTTGTTCCTTGTCGATGATGGGAAGGCTGTTTAGCTTGTATTCCCAGATGATATCATTGGCCTCGCTTAAGGTGATGCCCAGCTGGCCGACAATGAGTTTTGTGAAGGGAGTCATAAATTCGGATACTTTTTTATCCAGAGAGTCACGGGTTAACCGGTAATCCCTGCCGGTTACGATGCCAAGAAGCTTTCCGGATGCCGTACCGTCTTCGGTGACAGCTATGGTGGAATGACCTGATCTTTCCTTCATCTCCACCACATCCTTCAGGGTGTGGTTCACT
>JAAYJG010000447.1 GCA_012523055.1 Ruminiclostridium sp.
CCATATGGTGACTATAATAACAATGTGATCGACATCGCCAGGCAAGCCGGATATGACACGATACAGTGGAGTTTGGATTCCCTGGATTATAAGCCTGGCATTTCCCAGGAGGCTATTCTGAAAAGGGCTTCTGTCGCAAAAAGTGGTGACATTTTTCTGTTTCATAATGATACACCCCATACCGATAAAATACTGGGAAAGGTTATTGACATGCTGAAGGAAAAGGGATTGAACCCGGTACCGGTATCTGAGCTGATTTTAAAGAAGGATTATGACATCCTGCAAAATGGAAGGCAGATCCCCAAAAAGTGATGGAAAAAAATGAAGGAGTAGCTCAGGCAGTTATAGACTGGCGGGATGATAGAACATTTGATCGTTCAGACATTAGAAGCAATCACGAGAAGTTATCCGGGCAGTGGTTCAGAATCCGCAATAAAGCACCGACCTGCCAAGCTCTTTTACAGCCCTTTTATCCGGTAAAAACAGGAAAACAGTTTACAAACTGAGCTTTCAGTGGTACTATTACAAATGATTATCAGGGTGTGAAACGAAACGGAGGAAAAGAATGGCGAAGTATCTGGTTATTGTTGAATCACCTGCCAAAGCAAAAACCATCAAAAAATATCTTGGTGCCAGTTATAAGATAAAGGCATCCATGGGCCACATCAGAGATCTTCCCAAAAGCCAGATCGGTGTGGATATAAAGAATGATTTTGAACCGAAGTACATTAATATACGCGGCAAGGGTGATTTGATCAACGAACTGAAAAAAGATGCCAAAGATGCCGACAAGGTATTTCTCGCAACCGACCCCGACCGTGAAGGAGAAGCAATATCCTGGCATCTGGCAAACCTATTGAAGATCAATGAGAAGGACAAATGCAGGATCACCTTTAACGAGATTACAAAAAACGCGGTTGTGAAGGCTGTGAAGGCCGCAAGACCCATCGACATGGATTTGGTGGATGCCCAGCAGGCCAGGCGAATTCTGGATCGCATTGTGGGCTATCAAATAAGCCCCCTGCTTTGGAGAAATGTAAGAAAAGGGTTAAGCGCCGGCAGGGTTCAGTCTGTTGCAACGAAGATGATATGCGACCGGGAATATGAAATAGAGGGCTTTGTTGCGGAAGAATTCTGGCGGTTGGAAGCCCTTATGGAAAAAGCCAATGGAAAAACCTTTCTTTCCAGATTTTACGGCTTCAAAAACAAAAAGCAGGACTTAAAGCAAAAAGAGGATGTGGATCAGGTGCTCCAGAAGCTTCAGGGTGTACCCTTCACTATTGCGAAGGTGAAGCATGGGGATAAAAAACGCACCCCAGCCCCTCCTTTTATCACCAGCACGCTTCAGCAGGAAGCTGCCAGGAAATTCGGTTTTTCCACGAAGAAAACCATGATGCTGGCCCAGCAGCTCTATGAAGGTATTGAGATCCAGGGTGAGGGCTCTGTAGGCCTGATCACTTACATGCGTACCGATTCAACCCGTATTTCAGAGGAAGCGCTGTCTCAGGCCAGAGAATATATTCAGAAAAACTATGGTGCCAGGTACCTGCCTGAAAAAGCCAGGGTTTATAAAGCAAAATCTGCGGCGCAGGATGCTCACGAAGCGATACGCCCAACCACAGCCGATCTTCCGCCGGAACGGGTAAACAGCTCTCTGCCCAGAGAGCTGTTCAGGCTGTACAAGCTGATATGGGAAAGGTTCATCGCTTCTCAGATGGAAGCCGCCGTTTATGATACAATGGCTGTGGATATAGATGCAGGGGATTACCTGTTCAAATCCAAGGGCTCGCGTGTTTCCTTCAAGGGCTTCTTAGTGTTATACGAAGAAGGAACTGATGAGGAAAATGAGGGTGAAAATGAAAAAGAGCCCATGCTGCCCGAGCTGATCGAGGGAGAAAAGGTGACTGTGCTTGAGCTTAAGCCATCGCAGCATTTTACCCAACCTCCGTCAAGGTATACCGAAGCGACCCTGGTAAAAGCCCTGGAAGAAAAGGGTATTGGACGTCCTAGTACTTATTCGCCTACCATCAGCACGATTATATCAAGAGGGTATGTCGTGAAGGATAAGAAATACCTGCTTCCCACAGAACTGGGAAAGATCGTGAACCGATTGATGGAGGAATATTTCCGAAGTATTATCAATATAAACTTTACGGCAAATATGGAAACCCAGCTGGATGACGTTGAAGATGGAAAGCGGAAGTGGAAGGATCTGTTGAATGATTTCTACAGGGAATTTGAAGTGATCCTGAAAAAAGCAGAGGATCAAATCAGTAAGATAGAGCTGCCCGTTGAGGAATCTGACGAGGAGTGCGAAAAATGCGGTCGGAAGATGGTTATTAAAATGGGAAGGTACGGTAAGTTTCTGGCATGCCCGGGCTTCCCGGAATGCAGAAACGCAAAGCCTATTCTGGAAGACGCTGGAGTTGTTTGCCCAAAATGCGGAGGGAAGATCTACAACAAGAAAACCAGAAAGGGAAAGAGTTATTTAAGCTGTGAGAATTATCCCACCTGCGACTATTCTTCCTGGGAGATGGCCTCCGACAGAAAATGCCCGGATTGTGGCAGCTTTATGACCAAAAAGTTCAAGGGCAATAAAATTCAGTATACCTGCAGCCTGGAATCCTGTGCTCATACTGTGTTGGAAGCGCGCCAGAAAACGGAAGAGGAAGCATCGGAGTGAGCGGGTGAATCTATTGAATCGCGAAACAATTACTGCTGCCGTGAAATATACAAAATTTGATTAGAACTGTTTCTGCCCTTGGAATATAAAATAAAAGTGAAATGCCTGAATGACGGGAATCTGCCATTCAGGCATTATTTTTCATCAACTGAACTGGCAGGCTGCGTGCCCGCAGGGGGAAAGAGATGACAGGTAAGGCCAAGGAAGGCAAAAAAGAAGGAGGCGCTGCAATACATGGACTGCCCCACAAAGGAGGATGCCAGGTAGGACAATATGGCCGCATAGAGGCCGATGATTTCCGGGTTCAGCTTTTTCAGGTTTTTTAGCAGCGGTAAAAAGTAAAAGAAGAGAGCACAGCAATAAAACACAAGCGCAGGAATACCGAGGCTTGCGGATAATTGTATGAACTCGTTGTGAGGCCGGTCATGATTCAGATCGTCCATAAGATATCGATCGTGCAGGTTATCAGGACCATACCCGAAAATCGGTTTCTCCAGGGTATACTCGATACCAAGCTTCCACAGGTACCACCTGCCGGATCCTGCTCTCGGTGCAGCCTCATTCCTCTCAATAACGTTACCAATATCATAAACCAGTATTTTTGTTTCATGTGTCAGATAGCTGCTTTTAAAGTTCATCCCCAAAGATAACAGTATAAATACCAGAACGAGCATACCTGCGCAAATTTTTGCCTTTTTTGCGTAGATCAAGGTGAATACCAAAAGAAAAATCAACCCCATGACCACTGCCACGTAAGGGCCGAAGGAATTGTTAGTGATCAATGCGGCAACCAATATGGCAAAGGGCAGCAGCCAAAAGAATGCGGCTTTATTCAGCCTGCCCTCTCGCAAGGACAATGCTGCAGCCAGCATGGTGGCCAGGCTGAGAAAATAACCATAATGATTGATATTCTGAAACATGGCGGCCCTGTAATTGAAGGACAGAAGGAGATTCAATGCAGGTTGGTTGATCAACATGAGGATTGACAGAACTGTGGCGGATAACACAAATATTCGCATCAGGTTTACACGGTATCTTTGTTCTTTCAGGATGTAACCACAGCAAAAGATTCCAGCATAAGCAAAATAGGTGATAATCCCTTCATTTCTATATTGATTGCCAAACAGAGAGTTGGCCGGGTTACTGGAAAATGCGCAGGAAAAAGCACTCCAGGCAAGCAGCAGGGAAAGAAATAACGGGACAGGATGTCTTTTTAACAGTTTTTCAAGCCATTTGCCCTGATGATGCATGATCATGTCTTTCCATATAACAAAAAGCATCAGGAATATGCCTGAGAATCCGATGAATCTTATAAGCTGAACCCAATAGAGCCCCAGCGTTCTTTGGTTGGTATTCACATAAAAATCGTCATGATATTTTAGCAGGATACTTCTTAAAAGAACATACATCGGTGAAGCAACAAGCACTGCCAGCAAACAGAAAGCAATGTTTTTGAATGATGATGAAGGAATGTATAGAATGAATTCACGGATGCTTTTCATAGATCGGATGTCGCTTTGAAACTGTTTGAATTCATCCAGAATTTTTCGTTTCATAGAGTGCCTCTTGTTCCCGCTTGCATAAGCGTTTCATGAGTGCTTGCGCGGATTCTGCGCAAAAATGCTGATGTCGCGGTACTTTCCTCGTGATCGATTCCCCTTCGGCATAGTCCTGAACCCTTGTTCGAATTATTTTATCATAGTTATGTTATCGGTTGCAATGAATTTGGGATGCAAACGGGACAATAATCATGAAGAATTCCGTAAAATGAAAGTGAGAAATCAGAAGAAATAAAAAACAGGAACGGTATAATAAACCTATAATCAGGAGCCGGCTCGGAAAGTCTGTTTATACTTTAGAAACACGCATAAACATGTAAAAATGAGCGGAACTATGCGGGTTTCAAGCCATGGAAAGTAGTGTCTTATGAATAAATATGCTTTTCCGAACGGTCTCCCATGGGATGATGTTTCTGTTCATGCATGTGTGGGGCATGTACCTGCACAATAACATCTGTTACTGTAAGAATTGAACTCTGGAAAGAGGTGTTTTATATTATGGCGATGACAATGACGCAAAAAATATTGGCCAGGGCAGCCGGGTTGAAGAATGTCAAGCCCGGGCAGCTGATTCAGGCGAAAGTGGATATGGTGCTTGGGAATGACATCACTGCACCAGTTGCGATAAAGGAATTTGAAAAGGCCGGGCTGGAAAAGGTGTTCCATACCGATAAAATCGCGCTGGTGCCCGATCACTTCACTCCGAACAAGGATATTAAATCTGCCGAGCAGGTTAAGATGATGCGGGAATTTGCTCGTAAAATGGAAATTATGAACTTCTTCGAGGTTGGCCAGATGGGGGTTGAGCATGCGCTTCTGCCCGAGCTGGGCCTGGTGACCGCCGGTGATGTTGTCATCGGTGCCGATTCCCATACCTGCACCTATGGTGCACTGGGCGCTTTTTCAACCGGTACCGGCAGCACCGATATGGCTGCTGCCATGGCCACCGGTGAAGTCTGGCTGAAGGTTCCCGAAGCGATTCGGTTTCATTTGATCGGCAAGCCCTCCGAATGGGTAAGCGGGAAGGATATCATCCTTCACATCATCGGCCGGACGGGTGTTGATGGCTGCCTTTACAAATCCATGGAATTCACCGGGGACGGCCTGGACTTTCTGACCATGGATGATCGCTTTACCATTGCGAACATGGCCATTGAAGCCGGTGCCAAAAACGGTATATTTGAAGTGGATGGTGAAACATTGAAATATATCCGCGAGCATTCCACCAAGCCCTACGAGGTCTTCCAGGCGGATGAACAGGCGGAATACGTCCGGGAGTATACCATTGACTTAAGCAAACTGGAGCCAACAGTGGCTTTTCCGCATCTTCCTGAAAACACCAAAACTATCAGTGAGGTGGGTGATATACCCATTCATCAGGTGGTCATCGGCTCCTGCACCAACGGCAGAATGGAAGATATGCGCATCGCGGCAAAGATCCTGGCAGGCCGCAAGGTTCACAGGGATGTCCGGTGCATCGTTATTCCGGCAACACAGCGCATCTGGAAGGAATGTATGAAGGAAGGGCTGTTCGATATCTTTATTGATGCGGGCTGCGCTGTCAGCACCCCCACCTGCGGGCCATGCCTGGGCGGGCATATGGGAATTCTGGCCGCCGGGGAGCGTGCGGTTTCCACCACAAACCGAAATTTTGTGGGCAGAATGGGCCATGTGAACAGTGAGGTCTATCTGGCAAGTCCTGCCATTGCGGCCGCATCGGCTGTAACCGGCAGGATATCGTCCCCGGATGAGATCATGGCACTGTAAGCGGAGGGAAAGGTGATTGATATGAAATTAGAGGGAAAAGTAATTCAATACGGCGATAACGTTGACACCGATGTGATCATTCCGGCACGCTACCTGAACACCTCCGAGCCCGGCGAACTGGCCAGGCATTGCATGGAGGATTTGGACGCAAGTTTTGTAACCCGTGTTCAAAAAGGTGATATCATCGTGGGAGGCTTCAACTTTGGCTGCGGCTCCTCCCGTGAGCATGCGCCCATTGCTATAAAGGCTTCGGGGATCTCCTGCGTGGTTGCAAAAACCTTTGCCAGGATCTTCTACAGGAACGCCATCAATATTGGCCTTCCCATCGTGGAATGCCCGCAATGCGTTGAAGAAACACAGGATGGAGACAAATTGGGGATTGATCTTGAAAAGGGAATTCTCACCAACTATAGCAATGGGAAAACATATCAAATCGAGCCTTTCCCGGAATTCATACAAAAAATAATCGCGGCAGGCGGGCTGATGAAGCATATTCGGAAAGAATAAACGAATGTCCAGCTTTGCATATATTGATGCATTAACCAGGAAAATAAGCTCGGATTGATGACTGGTATTGGAGGGGAAAATGAAAGGTTATAAAATTGCGGTCATGCCCGGTGATGGAATTGGCCCTGAAGTTGTAAAACAGGCACTCAAGGTTTTAGACCGTGTGGGTGAAAAATGTGGTTTCCAACTGCAATACGAATTTGCAGACATTGGAGGAATCGCCATCGACAATACAGGAGAACCCCTGCCCGAAAAAACCCTCGCGGTGTGTAAAGCAGCGGATGCAGTTTTGCTCGGTGCCGTGGGGGGGTACAAATGGGATAACCTTCCGGGGGATAAGCGTCCGGAAGCAGGCCTTCTGGGTATCCGTGCCGCGCTTGCTCTTTTTGCCAATTATCGTCCGGCAGTGATCTATACCCCTCTGAAAGCGGCCAGCCCGCTTAAAGACAGGATTACAAAGGACGGCCTGGATATCCTGGTATTACGGGAGCTTACAGGCGGCCTGTATTTTGGTGAAAAGAAAAGATTGATCGATAGTAACGGGCATCCCGCCGCTTACGACACGATGATTTACCGCAAATATGAGGTAGAGCGCATCGCCAGGCTTGCCTTTGAAGCGGCAAGGCTTCGCCGCAAAAAGGTTACCTCGGTGGATAAAGCCAATGTATTGGAGGTCTCCCGTTTCTGGCGTGAAATCGTTGTGGATGTGGCGAAGGATTACCCGGATATTCAACTGAATCATATGTTCGTGGACAATGCCGCCATGCAACTGGTTATTCACCCCGAGCAGTTTGATGTGATAGTTACCGAGAATATGTTTGGCGATATCCTGTCCGATGAGGCTTCCATGCTGACGGGCTCTATTGGAATGCTGCCTTCGGCCAGCCTGGGCTCTGGGAGCCTGGGGCTGTATGAACCGGTTCATGGTTCTGCGCCGG
>JAAYJG010000448.1 GCA_012523055.1 Ruminiclostridium sp.
CATGGAGGATATGTTACGGCTTCAAGAATTCTCGAGCTGCTATACCGTCATGGCGTAAGGCCTGCGGAAGCCGGAGAGTTTACAAAAAGAGCCTTTATGAACGGAAGGCTGGATCTGGCTCAGGCTGAAGCGGTGATGGATCTGATCAGCGCCAGAACGGAAAAAGGTTCAACAGTTGCCGTTTCTCAGCTGGAAGGACGCCTGTCCTCTGAAATCGGGGAAGTGTGGAAAGCTCTTATTGAACTTCTTGCTGAAATTGAAGTGAATTTGGATTACCCGGAATACGATTTTGAAGAAGTAACGCTTAAGAAGTGTAAAGGCATTCTAACAAAGTCTATTGACAAGCTGGATAAGCTGATCGAAAGCTTTCATTATGGAAAAATTCTCAGAGAAGGTATGGAGGTCGCCATCATCGGCAAGCCCAACGCGGGCAAATCCTCTCTGCTAAACCGACTCTCCCGTAAAAACCGGGCTATTGTCACTGACATTCCGGGAACCAACCGGGATATCCTCGAAGAATATGTGAATATTCAGGGCCTTCCCATAAAATTGATTGATACTGCCGGGTTAAGGGAAACAAGCGATCAGGTTGAGAAGATAGGTGTAGAAAAAGCCCTTGACGTTATCCAATCAGCCGATCTGATCCTGTTTATTCTGGACGCCTGGAGTGGTTTTGAAAAAGAAGACGCGCAAATACTAAAAACAGTAGCAGGTTACGAGCGCAAAACCCTGTACATCATCAACAAAACAGATAAAACCGATGAAGGCAGGCTAATGGAAATTCGCGATAAAATCCCTGCCGCAATTGAGATATCGGTGCTGGAGGACTCGGGGATCCAAGTGTTGGAAAGCAAAATTCATCATTTTGTCAACAAAAATGATTTGGATACTGATAATCAGGTCCTTGTTACCAACGCAAGGCACAAGCAGCTGCTGGAGAGCGGCCTGGAAGGGCTGCAGGCGGCATTGAAGCTTGCGGAGGAAGCGATGACCCAGGACATACTGGCAATGGAAATCAAATCCGCTACTGAGAAATTGGGTTATATTACAGGTCACGAGGTATCAGAAGAGGTCGTGATGAATATCTTCGAAAGGTTTTGCGTTGGAAAATAGCGTGTGCTGTACTTTCCTTTGTTCAGCAGGCTAATCATAGAAGAGAAGGGGTAATATGGGCTATACACACGAGCCATATGATATAATTGTCGTCGGCGCTGGCCATGCCGGGTGCGAAGCTGCTTTGGCCGCAGCAAGGATGGGGGCAAAAACAGCTGTATTTTCGATGAATCTGGACAGCATCGCCAACATGCCCTGCAATCCGAATATCGGAGGCACGGCCAAGGGCCATCTTGTGCGAGAAATAGACGCGCTTGGCGGTGAAATGGGCAAATGCGCCGACAAGACACTGATTCAGTCCCGTACGCTGAACACGGCCAAAGGTCCGGCGGTTTATTCGCTGCGCGCTCAAATCGATCGCAGATCCTATCAACGGGAAATGAAGCATACGCTGGAGATTCAGGAAAATCTGCATGTATGCCAGGCCGAGGTGGTAGAAATTCTGGAACAGGATCACAAGGTTACAGGCATTAAGACACATATCGGCTCCATCTTTCCGTGTAAAGCGGTTATCCTGACGACCGGGACTTATTTGAAAGGAAAAATCATCATCGGTGATGCCTTTTACAGCGGCGGCCCGGACGGGCTTTTGCCCGCCAATAAGCTCTCTGACAGCCTTAAGGCGCTTGGGCTTGAGCTAATGCGTTTCAAGACGGGTACGCCTTCGCGCATTAATCGAAAAAGCATAGATTTTTCGCAAATGAGTGAACAGCCAGGAGACAATCCAATCGTGCCCTTTTCCTTTGAAAATGAAACCATCGAAAAAGAACAGGTATCCTGCTATCTGATCTATACCAACGAAGAAACCCATCGGATTATCCGGGAAAACCTGCATCGCTCACCGCTTTACAGCGGTACGATTGAAGGCATTGGGCCCAGATATTGTCCCTCCTTTGAAGATAAGGTGGTTCGGTTCGCCGATAAGGAAAGGCATCAGGTTTTTGTCGAGCCTATGGGTTTGGATACCGAAGAGGTCTATCTTCAGGGGTTTTCCACCAGCATGCCCGAAGATGTTCAGCACCAGATGATAAGAAGCCTCCCGGGCCTTGAAAAGGCGCAAGTGATGCGCCTTGCCTATGCGATTGAATATGATTGTATTAACCCTATGGATCTAAAGCTTACTCTTGAGCTTCAAAAAATTGAGGGATTGTATTGTGCCGGACAGATCAACGGAAGCTCGGGCTATGAGGAAGCTGCTGCCCAGGGCTTGATTGCAGGAATTAACGCTGTTTTGAAAATCCGTGGGAAAAAGCCGTTGATCCTGGACAGATCACAGGCTTATATCGGGGTTTTGATCGATGATCTGGTGACAAAGGGAACCAATGAACCCTATCGCATGATGACCTCCAGAGCCGAATACAGGCTGCACCTGCGCCAGGACAATGCTGACAGCCGCCTTACTCCGGTGGGTTTCGAGCTGGGGCTTATTTCCCCGGAAAGATATCAGCGTTTTTTAACGAAACAACAGCAGATTCAGGACGAAATCCAAAGGTTGACGGCGAAAGCCGTTCCGCCTTCTGAAAAGGTGCTTGCATATCTGGATAAGTACAACAGCTCACGAATTTCAAGCGGGATAAAGCTTTTTGATTTATTGAAAAGACCGGAGTTGGAATATCAGACACTTCGGGAAATAGACGAAGAATTTCCGGATCTTCCTGCCCAGGTAGCAGAAGAAGTCTCCATATCGGTCAAATATGAAGGATATATCTTAAAACAGCTGCAGCAGATTGAGCAGTTCAAGAAAATGGAGCAAAGGTTGATTCCTGACGACATTTGTTATGAAAAAATTTCAGGCTTGCGTATAGAAGCCCGGCAAAAGCTTGCCCGGCACAAGCCCCGCTCGCTGGGGCAGGCTTCCCGGATATCAGGGGTTTCCCCTGCGGACATTTCTGTTTTGGTCATTTATCTGAACGCCATCAGCAGGAGGAAAGAGGAATGATCAGTGAAAATTCAGAATTGTTAAAAAGCGGCGCGGCCTGTTTTGGTATTCATATCAGCGAGCAACAGGTGAATTTGTTCAGCAATTATCATGAACGGCTGATTGAATGGAATGAGAAGATCAATTTAACAGCGATTACCGAAGAAAGAGAAGTGGTGATCAAGCATTTTATTGATTCTGTTTCTGTGTTTCGCTTTTTGCCCGAAGGAACTGAGACAGTGATCGATGTGGGAACAGGTGCCGGTTTTCCGGGTATTCCGATGAAGATTGTCCAAGACAGCCTGAAGGTTACCCTATTGGATTCACTGGAAAAAAGAATACGATTTTTGAATACGGTGATCACGGAAAATCAATTATCCGAAATTCAGGCCATTCACGGTAGGGCAGAGGACTTTGCCCGGGAAAAGTCTCATCGTGAGCATTATGATGTGGGCGTTGCGCGTGCTGTAGCGTCGTTACCGGTTTTATGCGAATATATTCTGCCCTTTGTGCGTATCGGCGGTTATTTTATTGCCATGAAGGGCAGCGAGGTTCAAAAGGAGCTTGATGAAGCGGGTAAGGCAATTTCAATTCTTGGAGGACGAGTAAAGAAGGTGGAGCATTTTACGCTTCCTTTTGATCCGATGGAAAGACATATTATTTTGATAGAAAAGATTAGACAGACACCGACACAATACCCAAGAAAAAGTGGCAAACCAACAAAGTCACCCTTACTATAAGCACGAAAACCATGGAACTCAACCATTTCCTGCGACCGATTCCTGGAATAAAAAAAAGGATATAAAAAAGCGGACGGCGAATATAGAAGTCGTGAAAATGCTGTGCATCTTTTGTTCATTCGGTAACAAAAGAAAATGAGTAAGGAAGGTGCCATTATGACTTTGCAGGAAAGGTTTTTATTCAACCGTTCGGATAAGAAGGAGAATCAAAAAAAGATCACCTATATCCCGATTGATAATATAAGGCCCAACCCCTATCAGCCCAGGCGCAATTTCGAGCATGGTGCTTTGGAAGAGCTGTGCAATTCCATCAAGGAATATGGCGTCATTCAACCTATAAACGTGCGCAAAACACCTTCCAACCATTACGAGCTGGTTGCCGGTGAAAGGCGCTTAAGGGCATCCTCCATGGCCGGGTTGAAGGAAATTCCGGCGATCATTATTGATGTCAATGAAGATGATTTGGCGATCATGGCCCTCATTGAAAACCTCCAGCGGGAGGATCTGGGCTATATGGAGGAAGCCGAAGGGTATCGTAATCTGATCAAGGATCACGGGCTCACCCAGGAGGATCTGGCCCAGAAAATCGGCAAAAGCCAATCCACCATTGCCAATAAAATACGCCTGTTAAAGCTTGCGCCCATGGTCAAGAAGATGCTGCAGGATCATCAGCTTACCGAACGCCATGCCCGAGCTTTGCTAAAGCTGCATGACGAGCAAATCCAGCTGAAGGTGCTGCAGAAGGTTTGTGAAAAAGATCTGAATGTGAAAAAGACCGAAGAACTTGTTCAAAAAGCTCTGGACAAATATGTAGACCCTGTGATGTATGAAAACGGGAAACGCCTTACCCGTTCTATCAAAGACATTCGAATTTTCGTCAACACCATCCGTCAGGCCATTGACATGATGAAAAAGTCCGGCGTCAACGCCAAGGCAGCGCAAATTGACAGGGGCGAATTTGTAGAGTTCATCGTCAGAATTCCAAAGAAGGAACAGACGATGAAACGGGCACAATAGGCAATAAAAACAAACCCTTTCATAGAAAACAGAGTCTGTAAAACACTTCCGCGGTTATGGATGGAAGTGTTTTTGGTTTTTATGGAGTATAATAGAAAATGACTATGACTTTTAATCAGTAATCTCTTGTATAACGAACTCATGTTTGGTATAATTTATATGAAAACATACGTTCGGGAGGTTGTTGATTATGGCTAAACAAGAAGCAATAAGCTTCATGG
>JAAYJG010000449.1 GCA_012523055.1 Ruminiclostridium sp.
CTCCCGCCTCGATATAACGAAGCTGAAGCTTCGTTGTTGCAGTGTGATGGTTTTGCTAAAGCAAAACCTGCCGTTGCAATAACGGTGTGTTGCGATTGCAAGCAATCGCTTCCGTTGTTATAAGCCTTTTTCGTTCGAGTTGCAAAGCAGTCGAGGGTTATGGTAGAATTCTATCAGGAATGGACAGGAGGTTTTGGCATGGATATATTCATGGAGAAAATTGTAACAAAAAAGAAGGATATCAAGGATTATCTGATCATTACAGCCATTGTTGTTGGCTCTATGGTTTTGTCAATGGTTGTGTTAACTTTTATTCCCGGGATGGGACTTCTTTTTATAGCTGGGATTCTTTATCTGGCTTATCTTTTATTAACAACACGGAATGTGGAATACGAATATGCCGTGACCAATGGGGATCTGGATATAGATAAAATTATTGCCCAAAGAAAACGTGTGCGCGTTTTCAGCGCCAGCTGTAAAAATTTTGAGGTGGTCGCCAAGTTGAAAAGCGATCATTTCACGCCCCAATACAAAGGGTTCAAAAAACAGATCGACTGCACCTCATCCAAGGAGGGTGATGATGTATGGTTTATAGTTTTAAATTATAAAAATGAGCAAACCGTTGTTTATTTTGAACCAACCGAGAAAATGCTTCAAAGCTTTAAAACTTTTATCCCGAGGAAGATTTTCTCCAATTGAAACGCTTTAAACAGGAGGGTTTTATTCGGTTTTATTTCGTGAACAGGAAAAAGGCGCATTGCGTCTTTTTTTGATCTTGTCTTCCTTTGAAGTTATGATAGCGCTCAGAAGTCTGATTTGTTACTGAATTTGTTTCCTCTGGATCTCCTCGTTATATTTTCCATAAGACATTTGTCGAAACAAACGATATAATAAAAGTAATTGAAAATGTTCAGCGAGTTGGCCAATGTTTTTTGGGGTTTTATCACCCATGGGAAATCATCTATTTAGAACTGCGGATTTTCCCGCACAAACAATGTTTTCATCCCGAGTGTTGTTCATATTCAACAGGACCGCTTCGTTGACGGAGATGAAGACTGATATTGTATCATATCATGGATCAGGGATGCTGTGTCTGGAGGTCAGTAATGAGAAGGAATTTCATTCTATTTTTTATCGTATTTGTGTTTGTGATAGGCTGTGCCGCTTTGGCGGGTCAAGTCTATAAAACCCATTTTAAAGCCAATGAAACCATGGTCAGCGCATATGATTCTGCTGATACGATCCTGGTGATCGAAGGGAGTGAAATTCCTGGGGATCATCCGCCGATTGTTTCGGACGGTCAGATTCTCTTGCCGTTTCAAACCGTAAAAGCCCATCTGGATCCCTATATCTGGTGGGATGATACCCTGAAAAAGGTTACCGTCACAACGGCAGACAGGGTCATTCAAATGGAAACGGACAAGCTGGACGCCTATATCAACAATGCTCCAATGGAGTTGAAGTTTCCCGCTACAGAAATTAACGGAGTGCTGTATATCCCGGTGGATTTTCTGGCATCGTTTTATCGGATCAAGCTTCAATATATTAGTACTACGAATGTGGTGATCATAGACAGGGAAGATACCATTTTCAGAACCGCATACCCCGTATCCACCGGGTCTGTGGTCAGAAAAGGCCGACATATCCGTTATCCCATAATCAAACGATTTGAGGATCAGGATCTTCAGGCCGAAGCGTCAAAAATGTTTGTTTTTGAGGAATATGACAAGTGGTATAAGGTTAGAACTGCTGATGGTATTTTGGGATACATCAGCAAAGAGGACCTTGTTGTGAGAAATTATGAAATTGGATCGATTCCGGAATCTGTTAAAAATACGCCGGTTTTGCCATCCGGGAAGATCAATCTGGTATGGGATCAAATGTATAACCCCACAAAGGCCTATTTAGGCTGGAAAATTGAAGAAGGAATCGATGTTTTGTCACCAACCTGGTTCCAGATTGCCAATGATCGGGGCGATTTTGTTAACCGTGCCGATGCGGTGTATGTACAGTGGGCTCATGACAACGGTTACCAGGTATGGGCACTGGTGGCCAATGAATTCAGCAATATCGCCAACACCAGTACTATTTTGAACGATGGATTGAAAAGAGAATATGTGATCAAGCAACTGCTGGCTTTTGCAGCACTTTATCAATTGGATGGGATCAATATTGATTTCGAGAACATGTATAAAGCAGATAAAGATGTGTATACACAATTTGTTCGTGAGTTCACACCCCTTGCCAGGGAGCAGGGGCTGGTAGTATCTGTGGATGTTACGGTTCCCGATGGAAGTGATACCTGGTCGAAATGTTATGACAGAAAAGCGTTGGCAGAAACCGTGGATTATGTTTGCCTGATGACTTATGACCAAACCTGGGCCGGTTCCCCCAAAGCCGGATCTACCGCAGAACTGGACTGGGTGGAGGAAAACCTGAAAAAAACCATGAAAGAGGTTCCTGCGAATAAACTCTTAATGGGTATCCCGCTGTATACGCGCCTTTGGGAGGAAACCACCGATGCAAACGGAAAAACCACCGTTAAAACGGGAAAAGCTTTAACGATGCAGGCAGCGAACAGCCTGATGGAAAAAAACAATGTCCAGCCGCAGTGGGATGAAAGAAGCGGTCAGTATTCAGTTTCCTTTACAGATGGAGATATCACCTATAAAATGTGGCTGGAGAACGAGCATTCGGTGAACTACAAGTCGGCGCTGGCACATAAGTACAACCTGGCTGGCACTTCGGCCTGGAGCTATAATTTTGCCAATGAAAAGGTTTGGGCAGTTCTTGCCGAGAACCTGAAAAATACGGTTCATTACGAGGAATGGAAGACGAAAAACGCAAAAACACCATAAAAAAGGCTGGCTCGAAAAGTGCGAAATTTCCCCCGGTCTTCCTGTCGTGCGTGATTCGATAAGCACAAAATTCTATCTGGCTTTTCTGCTGTTCGTGATGCGAAAAACACGGAATTTTATCCGGCTTTTCTGCTGTTCGTGATGCGAAAAACACGGAATTTTATCCGGTCTTTCTGCTGTTCGCGATGTCATAAGCGCCTGCTATTACGATGGTTTAAGCTTTTTGAACTAGTCTGTACGAAAGCTCTTGAAAAGAAAACCCATCATATCGAGGGCTTGTAACCAGGCTTCTTATAAAGCATGCTTTCCTTTTCAGCAATGTCTGGAATATAGACATCCTGAGTCCAACGTTCTTTCGCTACTTCTTCAAATGAGACCGATACGCTGGTTTCTTCAGCATTCAGTTCGTCTGTAACGGCTTGAACAATTTTTTCAGTCAGCTTCATTTTTTGTTCTTCCGACCTTCCAGGCCAAAGCTTTACAATCACATGAGGCATAGTTGCCACCTCCCAAAGAGTTGCATCAACAGCTAAAGCATAAAAATCAAAGAACGAATCGATGATTAATCAAATCGTATGTCTGGGTTGCATTCAGCTGGAGTTTCCCAATCAATTCCCTGTTCTTTTAAGAGAGCTTTTTTCTTGTTCCAAAATACATGACAGCTCCCTAATCCGTAATCTTTTAAGCTTTCAATCAGTCTGTCCAATTCAGGTTGTATTTTCTTCATTGCTTCTTTGTACTCTTCTGTGTTTTCAATAGGGTCACCGTACATCAGTTATTTCCTCGCTAACAATAAATATTTACCAATAAACGATATCCATTATATCAATTGTGGCTATGGCGTGCAATTTTTTTCAAGCAAAGAGAGATATCGCTTTTCAGAGCAGGCTCAGGATGTGGCAAGGCGGAAAAATCACCCTGCGTCCAAACCGTGCCCTGTGTCTCTTGCACAGCTTCTTTTGATTGTGTTATAATGGAAAAAGCCGGTTGAAAAGACGGGTGTGTTTTTTGTGAAGCGACAGGGGTTTAGCAGGTAAAATCCAGCTTTAAGTGACCCATGAATATGCTGCCTTGCGTTTTTACCCTGGACACTACCGATACTATTAGGAGAGTTTGATGGAATACTCCAGAAGTGGGTTGGATTTGCTCTTATGGCCTCGGGAGTGGCATAAACGGTTCAATCCGTCAATCATGCTTTTAATCCCATTTGGAATTTTTGTTGGGATATATGATGTACTCAACGCCCAACACTCCATAGTGAACGATTACCTGATGACCGCAAACTCAGGGATAGTTCTGAAAATTTTACTGGCGCTCATCATAGCAGCAATCATCGGATTGATTGATGTGGCTTGCTTTGCGTGGCCCATTGCGGATCTGTGCCGATACATCGGTAAGCGTACAGAAAAATATGTCGCCCGGGGTTTTCATGTCATCCTGATGAAATCTTACGCGTTGTCTCATCTGGTGTTTGTTCCCCTCATTCCGCTGACCATGCCGCCCGGGCTTCAAAGCCGCTGGCTGAATCAGGAATCCATGCTTTATAGCTTAATTGTGAGCGCCATGTTAATATGGCAACTGGCTATTCTGCTGCGGACGGTCGGTGTAAAAACCAAATTGGAGTATACCGGCAAGCTGATTGTTGGAGCCGCCATTTATATCTGGACCACCTTTGAGGGAACGGCCATAGGATACCTGCTGTACCTGGCCCATAGCTTGTTTGGCAAGTTGGCTGCGATTACCTAGAAAAATAGTTTGAAAATTGCCTCTGTCCGGGGTATAATAGAAATGTTCGGAACAAGGGATCTGTCCCGATGGTCCAAAGGATAAGACAGTAGATTCCGGTTCTACTAATGTGGGTTCAATTCCTACTCGGGACGCCACACAAGGCACAGGCAAAATAATTTGCTTGTGCTTTTCATTACTCGGGCTATAAAATGCCCCTGGAGCGTATTTTCAAGCTTTGGGCTAAAAAACGCGTGTCAGGGGATAAACCACGCAAGCGTTCATTCAATAACGATAAGAGGTAAGCCAGGCATGAACATCCATTGTGGGGTAGATACGGTTGAAATCGATCGGGTCAGGCAGTCCATCGAGCACTACGGGGACAGCTTTGTTCGCAAGGTTTTTACCGAAGAGGAGATCCGATATTGCGAAAGCCGAAAAAACGGTCGCTATGAAAGCTATGCCGCAAGGTTTGCCGCAAAGGAAGCCGTCTCAAAGGCATTGGGAACCGGGCTTGCCCGGGGGGTTACGCTGCAGGGCATCGAGATGGTCAATGATTCCGAAGGAAAACCGATGGTTCATCTGTATGGCACCACGCTGCAGCACTATCAGCAAATAGGCGGCACCTCCATGGATATCAGCCTCACACACACCCGCAGCTATGCAACGGCATTTGCCGTCATTCTTACAAAAGACGGGGAAGCACCCTGAAAACAGAGGTATTCCTATGAAATACAAGGTCAGTCTGGTTCACTGTGCCGACATTCACCTGGACGCTCCCTTTACCGGGTTGGGTTCAGCACATTTGTCAAACCGGCGGCGCAGGGATTTAAAGGAAACATTCGAGAAGATCATCTCCGCGGTGATCAGCAAAAACGCCGATTATCTTGTGATATCCGGTGACCTTTATGAGCATCAGTATGTGTCCGGTTCAACTATACACTGGCTGAACGACCAGTTTAAAATGCTGGAGGGCACGCAGGTCATTATCATTCCGGGAAACCATGACCCCTATGTGGCCAACTCATGGTATAGAAGCTTTTCATGGAGCTCAAACGTACATATCCTCACAACCGCCTGCCCGGAATATCTTCATGAAGCAAACGGCGTTTATTTTTATGGCATTGGCTTTGATACGTTCCGTCAGGAAAGCCTGCCGGTCATGAAACCTCCTTCCGTCAACCCGGAGCGGATCAACATTGCTCTTTTTCACGGAACACTGGATCTGGCTTTTACCCAAAGCCCGTATAATCCCATCGATTTAAACACGCTGCTGGACCTGGGAATGGATTATTATGCCCTCGGGCATTTTCATGGAAAAAAGGATATCCATCAGGCTAAGGGCGTTGTCAATGCCGGCAGCCCGGAACCCCTTGGTTTCGATGAACCCGGTGAACACGGAGCGTATTGGGTCACATTAGAAAAAGAAAACGGCAGCATACTCCGGGATATTCAGTTTATTCAACTACAGAAACGGTTTTACCGCGAGCTGCCACTGGATATATCAGGTTGCAGCTCCCAGGTTCAGATGCTGCAGCGTTTGGAGCAGTTTGACTGGGAAAGGCTTAAAGAGGATATCATACGGGTCCAATTCACAGGCAGCTTGCCGCTGGGGGTTCAGGTCGATTTGGCATCGGCCCGGGAGTTCCTTGAACGCAAATGTTTTCATGCAGAGCTTATCGATCTGACCAGGCCTGCATATGACTTGGAATTGCTTGCTGCCGACAATAATATTGCGGGTGTTTTTATCCGTACGATGCAAGAAAGGCTGATGAAGGCCGATGACGAGGAAAAACCGGTGCTGGAGAAGGCATTGGAACTTGGATTGGATGCGCTTTTGCGGGGGCAAGTTGAGCTCTGAGAATAAGAACCGTAAGCGCTTGATGATATTTGTTGAAGACGAGCAAGTCCCTGAACATCAGGGCAGAGGTAAAGCTGCCTGCGTCTGGAACGCAGAGGCCTGGGAAAATGAGAATCAGTTGAGAGGCATGGACAATGAAAGTTGAAAGGCTGGAAATAAGGGGTTTTGGCAGGTTCGAAAACAAAACCTTTACACCGGGCGGGGGAATGAATGTGATCTACGGCGTTAACGAAGCCGGTAAGACCACGCTTCAAACCTTTATCAAAGCCATGCTTTTCGGTCTGAAGGGCGGAAGAAGAGGCAAGGATGGTTCATTATCCCCAACAAGGCAATACAAGCCCTGGAGTGCGGACAGCTATGGCGGCATGATGGAATATGTGCTTGA